>JADFYC010000230.1 GCA_015233295.1 Deltaproteobacteria bacterium
CCAGGGATCGGGGATCTGATTTGCCGGAATCATTGGCGCTGCACAGGATGACTGGGAGCTTATAGTTATCAGCACGGATTTGCTGAAGTAAGTTAAGCCCATTATCACCACCCAGCATAATATCCAAGACCATCACGTCAGGTTGTAGACTGTCTAAGGACTCTCTCAAGTGCAATCCTGAGGCGAGAGTCGCCACGGCGTGTCCATCTTCGGTCAACTCGTCAAGATACATTTCCCGGATGTATTGTTCATCATCCACCACTAACACTTTGGCCATATAATCTCCTGGTTATCCCGTGAATCAATTTGGAGCTAATCTCTTCTTTCCCATAGACGATATTTGACGATGCCATTTTAACCTCTGAAAGACGATGACCATCAATGATGACGGACTGGCTGAGGTTGTAAAGACACTGTAAGTCTAACATGCTATTGTTACAACACTGTGACGATTACCTGATAGCTCAGTCACAACAGCAAATTTCACCTTAATGTAACATTGACCAATCTCGCCCTGGTCATTGTCCGGTATCCATATTTTGGCCTATTACAATTGTCTCTTTGCCGTGCTGAAATTAGACATTAGTTCATAGAATTTCTGCGAATTCTCTGCAGATTGTCGTTCAGCCGGGCCCGGATCACACTTCCGATGACGATCAACCGGCTCACAGTATTGGGTTCGTTCTCCAGCCGTCGTTCAATTTCTTTTTGAACCATCAGCATCTTCGGCTTGTTTGCCAGAAAGAGCTGAAGGTCCGTCAACGCGGCCTTCAGCTCTTCCCTCTGGTTTTCTTCGCCAAAATTTTGATTAAAGTCGTTACCGCATGCTATCTGCTCCATGACTTCTCCTGCTTAATTCCTGTGATGGAATCATATTTCTTCACAAAGGGTTAGTACCCTCGGGATTCGAAGAATGGTAAATCGTTTGTAGCCAGGCGCCACACTGAGGCCGCGGCCCCGATGTACTCCGCCCCTTAACATGACACCGATTAGCAACCGACAACAAGCAACCAGTAACCCAATGTCATTGATTTAAGGTCACCTCACTCTTGTCCGGAGTGACATAAGGACGTTAAGATTTCTCGCTTCGCTCGAAATGACAGAAGTGCCGTACATTCAGGATAGTACCTGCTGCATGCGTCCTCCTTGTCATTTCGAGCGAAGCGAGAAATCTTACAGTGTGTTTTCCTCCGGCTTAAGTCAACGACATTGACCTGTAACCAGCACTGACTAAGCACAACGAGTTCGGGGATCATTGTAATGGTAGCGGAGAAACGTTGTCGCCCCTGACTTTTCCAAATACGTCTCCAAAATCTTGGGATCGGTCTGGGTCAGGTCCACCATGATCAGCGCATCCAACACGCCGTTGAAGCCGGGGTCAAAGCTGTAGGCCAGAGTCTTTCCCCCTAACTTGAGATAATGCCTAAGTAATATGGGGATACCTTTCCCGTCGTCCTCGATATCTGAGACTATCTCAGATAAATCCCGGACATCGTGAATCAAGGGCAAGGCCCCTTGGACCAGGCTCTTGTCCGTGGCTTTCTCGCTGATGGGATGCCGAGGTTTAACCAGTCTGGACAGGTCTGTCTCCAAGTTATTGGTTTTAAGAAAAGAAACTATCAGTTGATGTGAGGCCGCCCGATAGTCACCGGAGATGCTGACCGGCCCAAACAATATTTTATACCTGGGATTAGCGGCCACAAACCGGCCGATGCCTTTCCACAGCAGCATCAACGGGCGGTAGTTTTTTTGATATTCCAGCCGCACGAAGGACCTCCCGAGTTCCAGGGCGGGGCCGATCCGGTCCAGCAATCGCCAGTCATATTCAAACAGATCGTGGGTGTAAAGACCGCTTATGCCCACCTGAGTGGCGATCCCATCCGTCATCCCCAGCCGGTATGCGCCTGCCACCTCGCTCTTTTCTTTGTCCCAGAGGAAGAGATGGGTGTAATAAGTGTCAAACCGGTCCAGGTCGATGGCTTTTCCGCTTCCTTCATTGGCCTGGCGAAAAGTGATTTCCCGGAGTCGGCCGATCTCATGGAGCAAATGAGGAATCTGGGACGCCGCCGCCTTATATACACTCAGCCCGGGACTATCGGCCAACAGGTGATCGGAGGGCAAAGCCTCGACTTCTTGTTTAAGCAGGCTGGACCGTTGGGCGTCGGCCACCTTGGGCCAGGTTCGGACGAACCGATCAACCGGCCCGGCCAAAAACGGACGGGGATATTTAGCCCGGCGGCAACCGAGCATATATGTTCTTGTCCTCAGGTAACCTATCAGATGACCATCGCTTTGGATTCTGTTTAATTTTTCAAAAGGAATGGCCCGGCCGATTCTGACGGTGATGTTTTTATTGGTCTTATTCAACAGTTCCCTCGCCAACATGGCCGTCCGGAGTTTAGGGTGAATCAGACCCAACAACTGAAATAAAAAGCCGTTTCTGCCGGAAAAATATACCGGTAATACCGCGGCCTGGGTCCTTCTTATGATCGGGGCCAGCCTGGGGTTCCACGGCGGATCGCTAACCTCAAATTTACGCAACTGAATATGGGCGACTTCGCCGGCCGGGAAAACACCGACTACCCCACCGCTCCTGAGCCAGCCAATGGTTTTACGGATAGGGTTGACATTGGAGCTGATGGCGCCTCTTGTTCCATAAGGATCGACCATGATCAACACGTCTCTTAATTCAGGGACCAACTGGAGGATATGATTGGCCATTATTTTGACATCCGACCTGATCATCCGAAGCAACCGGTAGAGCAAGATTCCCTCTATCGCTCCGAAGGGGTGGTTGGCCACGACTACGACCGGGCCCTTTTCCGGAATTCGGCTCAGGTCTTTTTCCGGGATGTCAAAATTGATGTGAAATGCTTCCAGCGCATTTTCCAGAAAGTCGGATTCGCCCCCCATGGCCGAGATTTCTTGACAGATTTTTCCTAGCCGGCCGAACGACAATATCCGATCCAGCGGCCCTTTGTTGGTCGGAAAAAGAAACTGCGGCAAAGGAAGGTGGCTGTCCGTAGCCAGGCCTGGTTCTTCAATCTCCATCCGCTCTTTGTCTAGCAAGTGGGCCTCCTATTATCGATATGATCAATAATTTTTTTTGATTGAACCTGAACAGTTCAGGTCGCCCAAAGAACGGGTGGAGTATAAACCGGGAGTGTGACAGTCACTCCTCAGCCCGGTTAAATTATTTTGACATTTTCAAGAAACCCGGTCATCCCGTAAAATATAGTTCGGTTCCCCCGGCGGTATGACCATTGGATTAATTATGTTGCGCATCCGGCTGGGTAAATACCGCCTTTCGTCCTCTCCGGAACATCAGCCCCCCGATCAAAACGGTGACGGGAGCCACCAGGACGACTCCAAAACTTCCCACCAGTGTGTCCAAGACTTCGGCGGAGACCAGGTTCAAGTTGAAGATAGTTCGAAGCGGAATCCCCTGTCCCATAAACACCATCAACATGGTCACGTATCCACCGGAATAGGCTAACAGCAGGGTGGTGGTCATTGTCCCGATTACGGCCCGACCCACGGCCATGCCCGAGGCCAGGTGTTCTCGTAGAGAGATATCCGGGTTCTTCAACATTAACTCATGCATGGATACTGATATATCCATGGCCACATCCATAATCGCCCCCGATGAAGCGGTAAAAATCCCGGCCAGGAAAATCTTCCCCAGGTCGAGGTGGGGAAAGCCCGTATAGAGGAGCATCTCGGAAAAGGGTCGGACGGCTCCGTGAACCCAAAACAACTTATAAAAAATTTTCGACAACAGGTAGGTCAGGTTAAGTCCGATGAACGAGCCGAGAAAAGTCACCAACCCGGTTCGATTTAATCCCCCCACCAGGAAGCTGACGGCTCCAATGAGACCGGTCACCACGGCCAACCCAAGCAACACCGGATCATAGCCCTTCAAAAAAAAGGGGACCATCACCTTCCAGATCATGAGAGCCGCAAGAACGAAGGATAAAAGGGCTCTTAATCCAGTCCATCCACCCAAAACAATCAGTAACACGCCGAATAGACCGAATAGCCAAACTTCCACCCCCAGCCGGTAGACTCCCCGCGGATGTGAGGTCGTTATCCGGCCCTGGTCGGCCGAAAATTCCAGCAGGATCGTCTGGCCGGCCAAATAATACTCATCGATCTCCAGTTTACCGGTCAAATAGTTGACTGCCCGCTCGGTCTGGCCCTGGAATGGACCATCTTGTATTTCCACAGTCAGATCCTGGAACCCCGTCTTGACCAGGACGTGTTGTTTGAGTCTGGAATTATCCAAAGCGGTAATCCGGGCCCTGGCATATTGAGAACCTGTAGGCTGTCTGTTCTCAAACCCGGTGGGAGCCCAAAGGAGAAAAACACAGATTACAGTTATGAATAGTGCCAAGACAGCGTCGCGATTCTTAAGAAATTGAATTACGTTTCTAATTACCATCATTTCCCCATCTCTTAGTGAAAATGGAAGAGGCAAGGACGGCCTGTCCGCCGGACCCTGCCCCTATGTAAATAAGACAGGCGATTGCCGGAATAGTTTACAGGCCCATGATGTTGATCAACTTTTTGGCGATGTCGGTGTCATCATAGAAGCCGCTGAATTGATTCGACTGCGGGCCCCTGGCGAAGACTGGAACGGGGAGGCCGGTGTGAGAGTAGGAGGTCCAGCCAATTCCAGCGTTGTTGTTCAAAATATGGATGAGAGTGACGGTCAACGGCTCATATCCGCCGTAAAGGACGTAAGTTTGATCAATCGGGGCCCTGTGGCTGTCCGCGTCCTTATCGGTTGCCGCCGATTTGGCCTTGTTTGCGGAACGATCCCGGCTAGTGTCCTTTGATTCAGCCTTCGCCTTGCTGGCAGCCAAAGCATCTTGGATCATTTTGACCTGCCAGGCGTCGAGTTTGTCGACGTCCAGACCAAATGCTTTTCTGATGTCGGCCATTAACTGTTGGTCGGTGACTTTCCAGCCATTTTTGCGGTAGCCGGCCACGTAGGTGGTGTTAAAGGCGTCAAAAGACATGGTCGGGCCGCCCAGAGTCTGGTAGAAGGTAACGTATCTGGTGCCGGCCCATCCAATGGTCATACCGCCGGTTTCGTGGTCGGCTGTGACAATAATCAGGGTGTCGTCCTGATGTTGATTGTAAAAGGTGATGGCTTCTCTCACGGCGTTATCCAGAGCGATGGTGTCGTTGATGGATGTCCGGGCGTCGTTGGCGTGATTGGTCCAGTCAATCTTACCGCCTTCCACCATCATAAAAAATCCGTTTGGATTATCCAGTAACTCAATTCCTTTTTTGGTGAATTCAGCCAGCGAGATCATGTCACTGGAGCGATCGATATCATAATAAAGAGCCTTTTGGCTATCCAGAGCCGCCTCATAGGCGTAAACCTTATTCCCGGTCGGTTTTAATGCCTGGAAATCATTCTTATTATTTACGATTACATAGCCATTCTTCTTGGCCGCCTCATAGGCATCGGGCTTATCATTGTTACTCCCGGTAGGAGACAAAAATCCGCCGCCGCCAAAGTAATCAAAGCCGCTTTTGCCGAGTTGGATGGCGATGTCATAATGATTACTTCTTGTTGGTTGATTGGCGTAGAACACCGCCGGAGTGGCGTGGTCAATGGAAACGCTGGACACGATCCCGACCTTCATGCCCTTTTCTTTGGCCATGGTGGCGATGCTTTTGTATGGAATCTTACCAGTCGGGTCCATGGCCAGGGTGCCGGATGTAGTTTTATGGCCGCTGGCAATAGCCGTCCCGGTTGAGGCAGAATCAGGGCAAATTGATGTTAAATCATAGGTGGTACACATGCCTAAAACCGGAAATCCGGAGGTAGCCAGTTTAACTAGATTGGGGTTGGAGGGATTTTTTATGGCCCCGAGGTAGGACTCGGCGGAATAGCGCTGAGTCATGCCCATTCCATCGCCGATGAAGAGAAAGACATATATAGGATTCTTTCGACCAGGCTCGGTTGCGACTTGATTTTGGGCCTGAGCCATTTCTATCGAAATGGCAAACAGAACCAAAGCCCACACAAAGTAATAAGCCAACCTGCACAAATTATTCGTCTTAAGCCCCGCCATCATAACAGTCTCCTTAGAATA
>JADFYC010000231.1 GCA_015233295.1 Deltaproteobacteria bacterium
ACCGTCTTTATCCGGGCCAAGCATTCTCTGGCCACACCTCGGGTGATCACTCCGTTTTCTCCCGGCAAGAGTTCTTGGAGACGTCCCGGAGCTTGATGGATGATGGCGTTTCTTATCTCTATGAACCTGGCCAAAGACTTCCAATGGGGGGCGAAAAACTTTTTGCGGCTGAACTCACTCTCCCCCAGGGCCTGGCCCAATAGATCCTTCAGAATGTATTCCATGAAATTACGGTCTTTTTGAGTGGATATCAGCTTGTCGACGTCAGCTTCGTCGCACTGCTGCGCTTTGAGAAGACAGCGAATAAACCGACCGATAAAACCCTCGAAAGCCATCATCGCCGTAATTACCACCTGACCGTAATAGGGTCTTTCAAAAAACGGCCGGTCCCGCCCAAATCTCTCATCCGGATCTATATCCATCAGGTTGTGCCCATAGGCCAGGAGGACCTCATAATTGGCTTCGCCGCCGGAAGCCACCTGGGCTTTAAGGGTTTCAAGGTCCTGCGCCTTCAGGATATTCTCCTTTACCAACAGTCGCCTGGCCTCCTCCAACTCGGCGATGGTATTCATCAGCCGATATTCCCGACCCTCCAGTTTAACCATGAGTAGGCCCATAGCCTCGGCTAATCCCCGTATCTCATGTGGGTATTCATCTCGGGTCAGGTTCATGATCTCATCGGAATAGTTTCCGCGGGCGATTTCCTCAGCAATCGTAATAAATTTTTCTACAAATTCGCGCATAGGAGGCTGGTGCTCCGAACCAATCCGGCTGATGTCGTTAAAGCGATCTGACTTCAATCATAATTTCATCCTTAGCCCCTTGCCTCGTCTTAATTGTCTCGTAAAACTGAAGCGGTCCGCGCAAGGCGTCATGGATTCGCCGCTTGGAGAATCGGGCCGCCAGATCGGTGCCCGGGGAGATGTGTCCCCTGACGATCAGCTTAATCGTAGCATCCACAGCCGCTCTTGATTCCCTGATAACCTCTCTGACATGCTCAATCTCTTCCTCCAAAGCCAGATGTTGTTTCTTAAACTCCTCTAATTGATCAAAAGACTCTTTCCGTAACTTAGCCTGCTTGGTCAAAACTCCGAGGGTCCGGGTCAACTTGTCCCGTCTGTCAGCGGCCTCCTGATAGAGCTTTTCCTGCTGATCGATAGCCATTTCTAATTTCTCGATTTTATCCGGCTCCGACAGGCTTTCCTTAGCTTTGGTCAGCTTTTTGACGTGGACATGGATCTTATCCAGGGCCACTCCAACTTCCTCCAGGGCACACTTATATTTTGGCATTTTATCAAGGTTTATCTTGATCGGGGCCAGCTCTTTTTCCAGAGCCTCGATCTTCGTATCCAGCCCTTTCTGCTCGGCTAAGAGTCGCCGCAGTTCGATCTCTTGGATCGGATCAATTCCGAAGGCCACGCTGGTCTTTGTTTCTTCATGGCCCAGGTTCACGACATCCAACCCTTTGGCGCAGATAATAGTTCCGCCTCTAATGGCGGCATCAGATTTGGTCATACCTAACCGGCCGCCACACATTATTTCGGAGGTGTGGATGGTGTTCTTGACCAGTATATCGCCGGAGACAACTACCCGAGAGGCCAAAATGTAATCTGCCGACAGTGTGCCGCCCACTTCCACCCGGGCATTGTTTATTCCTTTGGCCACGACCATATCGCCGCTGACTTTGATCACGGCGCCCTTATCCACCATGTCGACGACCAGAGACTCAGCCGTTACTTTAAAGCCCGGGGCAATGGTTCCCGTTACTTTAACCAGGCCGTTGAAATTGATATTCCCCACCGACAAATCGACGTCACCCGATATTTGCCGAATATTCAATACTTTTATTTTACCACTGATCAAAACCGCGCCCCCGGCGCAGGACGCGAAAACCTTATCATCCACCACGGTCGCTCCCTGGCCGACTTTGACCGTGGCGTTCTTCGTCGGAGGTCCCTTAAACTTTCTCCCCCGGATATCAATTCCATCCCTGCTCTCCACCCTGGGGAACTTTTGGGCCAGCAAATCGTCCTTATTGACCATGGGAAGTTGGCCCCGCTCCCGAAAGTCTATGCGGCCGGTCTCGTCGACCTTTCCCACCGTCACCGGTTCGGTGTCAAAATAGTATTTGACATAGCCGTCTTTACCGGGAACCGGCTCCACCCCCATGGCGCAATCAACCGCCAGGGGCACTTGTTCGTTCTTGGCCCGGATAACCGCCTGGGAAATGTTCTCGCCCAGAAGTCCGGCGACCACTCCGGCTTCCTTCATAGATTTGATGACGAGGTCGTATGATACATCCCGACCACCGCTCTGAGGCGGGATAATGGCCAAAGTTGCCTTCATGTCACCCGGCTCCACGGTGATGACAACCCGACCATCTACCGGCGATGAGGGTTCTCTTTTCACCGGTTGGGTTTTCCCTTCGCCGCTGGGAGCTGGGGGGCTCTTTAACCCGGCATCACCACTGGTTGACTTCGACGCCATGCCTCATCCTTGCTTTTGTTGGACATCTCTCCGCCGGATCAAAAGGCCGAAGATTTGGTAACCGATGTTCCACCACTACGTTCTGTGTCTTGGAACAGGATCAAATACGATTCCTCGGCTGGGTCCCACTTCTCATGGTTCGAGACTGATTCCCACCATAAGAGCCCTCCCCCGGCCGTCACCGGTTGAAGGAAATCGTGATACATCCTCTATAGTTCAATTCCTTATCATACTTCTCACGAGAATTGCAACCACCTTGTTTAAATCAGGATCAATCATGTTCACCCAGCCGCCCAGACATCGTCAGAGCAAGCTATGATATTCTTGCAGAGAACAAACACTCAGATCGCCTTTCTTCAGAGTTCTGATGGTCCGGATAGTCGCCCGAGCCCCAGCCAGGGTGGTCGTATAGGGTATTCCGTAATCCATCGTGGTTCGTCTAATTATATAACTATCTTCTGTTGTTATTCTTCCAAAAGGAATATTGATGACTAGGTTGACTTCACCGTTTTTAATAGAATCAATCACATTGGGGCTGGGCTCATGGACCTTACCTAGTTCCTTATTGGCAATACCCCATTTATTCAAAAATTTTGAGGTCCCTTTTGTGGCCAAAATTTCAAATCCCAAGTCTTCTAGCTGCTCCACCAATTCTAGAAAACGGTGCTTGTGCCGGTCATGGATGGTGACCAACACCTTGCCGGTCGTGGGCAGATTTTGCCCGGCAGCCAGTTGAGATTTAGCAAACGCGGCGCCGAATGACCGCCCGATTCCCATAACTTCGCCTGTAGACTTCATTTCCGGGCCCAGCAAGTTATCCACTCCCGGAAAGCGCAAAAATGGAAAAACGGCTTCCTTAACCGAAATGTGGGGTGGTGTCACCTGTCCTTTAAGGCCCAATTCGGCCAATGTCCGCCCCATCATCACCTGCGTCGCCACTTTGGCTAAGGGTACTCCGGTAGCCTTGCTGACAAAAGGGACAGTCCGCGAGGCCCGGGGATTTACCTCCAAAACAAATATTTGGTCCGCCTGGATAGCATACTGGACGTTCATCAGGCCAACCACCTGGAGTTCGCCGGCCATAGCCCGCGTGTAGTCTGCGATGCGGTCGCACATCTCCTCCGACAGGCTGTACGGGGGCAAAACACAAGCACTGTCACCCGAATGAATCCCAGCTTCTTCGATGTGTTCCATGATCCCGCCGATTACGGTGTCGTGTCCGTCGGATACCGCGTCCACATCTACCTCTACAGCCTGCTCCAAGAAATGATCAATCAGGATAGGATACTCCGGGGACACGGCAAGGGCTTTCTCGGCGAAGGAGACCAAGGAGGACTCGTCATAGACTATCTCCATCGCCCGCCCACCGAGGACATAAGAAGGCCGGACCACGACCGGGTAACCAATCCGGCGGGCTACGGCCACCGCTTCCTCAATTGATTTGGCTGTCCCATTTTCGGGTTGCCGAAGCTGGAGTTTCCGCAACATGGCCTCGAAATGTTTTCGATCTTCGGCCCGGTTGATGCTCTCAGGAGAAGTGCCCAGAATCTTGACTCCGGCCTGAGCCAGGGGGGCGGTCAGGTTCAAGGGGGTTTGTCCGCCAAACTGGACGATTATTCCAACGGGTTGTTCGCTCTCCACCACTTGCAGGACATCTTCTACGGTCAATGGTTCAAAATAAAGCCGATCTGAAGTATCATAATCGGTGGACACGGTTTCCGGGTTACTGTTGATCATGATACTCTCTATACCCATTTCTCTCAGGGCAAAGGAGGCATGAACGCAGCAATAATCAAACTCGATTCCCTGTCCGATCCGATTCGGACCGGCCCCCAGAATAACCACTTTGGGTTTGTCTGAGTGGCGGAATTCGTCCTCCACTTCGCAGGTTGAATAGTAATAGGGGGTGTATGCTTCAAATTCCGCGGCACAGGTGTCCACCAGTTTGAATGTCTTGGAAATACCAAGAGTAACCCGATGGCGCCGGAATTCCAGTAAAGATTGGCCGGTTAAGTCCGCCAGGTGCTTATCGGAGAAACCGGTTCGCTTTGCCCGTCTGAGTAGTTCCGGTGCCACGACCATGTCCCCGGAGGACGCCGCAGTCTTGACCTCCTGTTCCAACTGAACAATTTCTTTTATATTGTACAAGAACCAGGGATCTATTTGAGTCAACCGGGCCACCTCGTCCATCGTCCACCCGGTTTTCAAGGCATGGGCAATATAGAAAAGCCGCTCCGAATTGGGCACCTCCAGCCTCCTGGTCATCACCTCGACTGAAGGCTGGGCCCCATCTTCAAGACCCAGGCAAAACCGGCCGATCTCCAGCGACCGGACGCCTTTGAGCAGGGCTTCCTTAAAGGTCCGGCCGATGGCCATAATCTCACCCACGGATTTCATGGATGTAGTCAGCACATCCTCAGCTCCGGGGAATTTTTCAAAAGTCCAGCGGGGAATCTTGACCACGCAATAGTCAATGGTCGGTTCAAAAGAAGAATAGGTCTCTTTGGTGATGTCATTGGGTATTTCATCCAAGGTATATCCCACGGCCAGCTTAGCCGCGATTTTAGCGATGGGAAAACCGGTAGCCTTCGAGGCCAGGGCGGAACTTCTGGAAACTCGAGGATTCATCTCAATAACCACCATCCGCCCGTCCTTCGGGTTAATCGCGAACTGGATATTTGAGCCTCCGGTCTCCACTCCTATCTCCCGAATGATGGCCAAAGAAGCATCTCGCATAATTTGATATTCCCGGTCGGTCAGGGTTTGAGCCGGGGCCACCGTAATGCTGTCACCGGTATGAACGCCCATCGGGTCGAAGTTTTCGATCGAGCAAATGATGACCACGTTGTCCATCTTATCCCGCATCACTTCCAGCTCGAATTCCTTCCACCCGATCACCGACTCCTCCAGCATAATCTCGTGAACCATGCTGGCCTCCAGGCCGTATCTGGCCAACCGGCGCAATTCTTCCATGTTATAAACGACGCCGCCACCAGTTCCACCCAGGGTATACGCAGGACGAATAATTATAGGAAATCCAAGCTCTTCAGCACAGTTAACGGCTTCGTCCAGGCTGCGGGCGATCCCGCTTCGGGGCACGACCAAGCCGATCCGGTGCATGGCATCCCGAAACAGTTCCCGGCCTTCCGCCTTCTGAATGACCGAGAGGGAGGCGCCGATCATCTCCACGCCGAGTCTTTCCAATACGCCGGTCTGGGCCACGGCCACCGCGGTGTTGAGTCCCGTCTGACCGCCCAGAGTGGGTAAAATGGCCTGCGGCCGTTCCCGCTCAAGTATTTTTATGACCATCTCGGGGGTGATAGGTTCGATGTAAGTCCGGTTGGCCGTTTCCGGGTCGGTCATAATCGTGGCCGGATTGCTATTGATCAGGACGATCTCGTAGCCCTCTTCCCTTAAAGCCTTGCAGGCCTGGGTCCCTGAGTAATCAAATTCACAGGCCTGGCCGATAACGATGGGGCCGGAGCCGATGATCAATATCTTCTTAATGTCAGTGCGCTTAGGCATAGTTATCTAACCTGGTTATAATTTTATGAAGCACTATTATAGTTGCAGTCGCGACATCTGAACTGGTGAGCCTTGATTGCAGCCTGCTGCCGTCTG
>JADFYC010000232.1 GCA_015233295.1 Deltaproteobacteria bacterium
CCGGACACACACATGGGCACAATTTTGCATTGGGGATTCAAGTGCTGAATAAATGGGACCTGGACCTCCAGGGAATGCTCGTGCAGATGGGCCGTTACATCGCCGGCCATGAGTGGAGACTGCTTTAGTATCGTGTCGGCCAGGCCGGAATTGATGGCCACCATTCCTAATGGAGTCTCCCAGTTTCCTGACGCGTAGACGGCCACTGGTTGGCCCAAGCCGTGGTGGTTGGGGCCCAAGATAATCACGTCATTAGGGATATTGATCTTAGAGAATACCTCCGCGGCTACTCCCCCTGAATACACATACCCTGCGTGGGGAGACACAATGGCCATCACATCTCTCTTCTCCGCAGTATCAATGATCATGGACTGGACCAGAGAAGAAAGTGTCCGGCCATTATCCGGGTAAAACTGTCCTGCAACAGCCGGTTTCCTGTTCATGGGCCACCTCCTGGGGACGTCGGTTATAGAAAGTACGAACTTGGACGTTATCGGCAACGGTGAAAGAAAAAACGATTAGTTACAGTAAACCACAAATTAGGGTAAATGTCAAGGAACTTTAATGTGTTGTATGCGGCATTCGGTTAAGAATGTTTTTGCCGGATAGGATGGTCTGCAGGTCGTCCGCAATGGCTTATGGGACTAAAAGGGTTGACCTTAACCCAAGGTGGATGTAGAATCGTGGCTGTGAAATGGATTGAAATGTGATATTGTTCGTTCTGCCGGTAGCGGACAGACTTCAGACCATTAATCCCCACCAAACTATGAATGTATGAACCCACAAAACGAATCCAATGTACACTAATCTCATCTATTATCTGCTGGTACTGCTCATCTTTAATGCCTACCAACCGCCGCGGGTGGTCAAGGGGGACGCCTGGACGGCCGTCTCGTGGCTACTGCTGGGTGTGTTTGTCTTAGTGATGGCCAGCCGGGTGTATTTTCGGAAATTGGAGAAGGATATCCGGCTGGTTACCGGTCAAGAAGATTTACACCGACGGTATCATAGAATTATCGGACAACTGGCCGCAATGGCCATCATTATCTTTGCCTCGGACGTGTATCTGGTTCTTGCCCCCCACTATTTGACCCGGATGGCGCTGTTTCGACAATTTGAGGTTCTCCCCGGTCTGGTCGCTTTGGCCGTATTTACTTTTTACCTGGCCATAATATGGTCTTCGGCTTATCCTTCATACCGGGTTCTTTACGATTCCAAACAGACCAGAGGCCGTTTTGTCTGGTCCAATATCACGTTTATTCTGCCTATGATCTTCCCCTGGTTCCTTATTTCCCTGGCGGTAGACCTGGTTAAGTTGTTGGTCCCGGCCCAGGCTCGGATGGCCATGGCCAACCCATTGGGTCAGTTGGGGATTTTTTTTGTATTTCTGGTATTTCTGGCCGTGTTCTTTCCTTATCTGGTTAAGACCTGGTGGGGTTGTCAACCGTTGCCGACCGGTCCGGTCAGGACGGCGATTGAGGCCTTCTGCGCTAAAATCGGATTTACGTATGCCGACTTGCTCCGATGGCCCATTTTTGAGGGAAACATCATTACGGCCGGGGTGATGGGTCTGGTTAAGCGTTTTCGGTATGTTTTAATTACTGATTCTTTGATCAGCAGGTTGGACGTCGAAGAGGTCGAGGCGGTGGTCGCCCATGAAGCGGGGCATATTAAAAAGCATCATCTTCTTTTCTACCTGTTTTTTTTTATGGGCTATCTGATATTGGTCTATACCGTTTTTGACCTTATAGCCTATTGTTTGTTCAATATCGATTTTATTTTTGACGTACTCAACTCAGTTGATGAGCAATTTCAAGGAACTGTATTTTCATTGGTCTATACCTTGCCCATGGTCGCCTTATTGGTTCTCTATTTTCGATATCTTTTTGGTTTCTTCATGCGGAACTTTGAACGCCAGGCCGACCTGTATGCCTTGGAAATTTTACCTCAGCCGGTTAAGGTGGCTACGGCCTTGGAAAAGATCGCTTTCTATAGCGGCAACATCCGCGACTTGCCGAGCTGGCACCATTTCAGCGTCCGAGAACGGGTTGAATACATATTAAAAAGCCTGAACAATTTTGATTGGATTACCAGACATAACCGAAAAGTCCGGCTGGCTATCCGGCTCTACACCGGGGGAGTACTGCTGGTTCTGATCTTGGGATACATCCTGAATTTTACCAATGTCGGCACTTCTTTAAAATCTCGGACAATGGTTAAAGTAGCCCAACGAGCCGTGTCTTTAAGCCCGGCAGACGCGGACTTACGCCTGGCCGTGGCCGGTCTTTACCTGGAAAAGGGTTTGATCGGGCTGGCGGTTAAGGAGTATCACCAGGTCATGGTCCTGAGCCCAGGCAACGCTGAGGCCTTGAATAACCTGGCCTGGATTTACGGCACGACCAAAGAAAGAGAATACTACCGGCCAAAACTGGCTTTAGAACTGGCTCGGCGGGCGGTTAAATCAAAACCGGCGGCATACGTTTATGATACTCTGGCCGAGGCCCTGCTGGCCACCGGGCAATTTCAGGAGGCCCTGGAGGCGGCGCGTCAGGCCGTGCGTCTTGGTGGCGATGAACAGTCCTTTTATGCCCTGCGGCTGAAACGTTTTGACACAGCGGCGCGGGAAAGACGTTATCCCGGTCCCCCGGACTGAGGCGGGACGGCCGGAAGTTACATCCCATGTCATAAACAATATAGCCCATATCACGACTAAAGAAAGGTTCAAGATGCCTGTAAAGATTTTATCCCGGGAGGATTTTATCAGCCAAGGCGGGTTGCAGAGCCGCCCCTGGCACCACAATTACCTGGCCATGTATAATAGCCTGATCGACGGTATCGTGACCGACCCGGCTTTGATGGTGGTGCCTTTGGATGACCACATGGTCCACCGCAGTGACGGGGTATTCGAGGCCTTTAAATGCGTTAACGGGAATATTTACAATCTGGAGCGGCATCTGGAACGGCTGGACAAATCGGCAGCGGCCATATTCTTAAACCTGCCCGTGTCTCGGGAGACTCTTAGGGATTTGGTCGTCGAGACAACTCGGGCCGGAGGAAAAAGGGAAGCCGTGATTAGAATCTTCATTTCCCGCGGACCGGGAGGATTCTCCGTTGATCCCACTGAACCTCCCGCCGCCCAGGTATATATTGTCGTGACTACCCTGATTACTCCCGACAATTCCGATTTTGAACGAGGGATACCGGCGATTACCGTCCAGGTACCGCTTAAGCCGTCATTTTTTGCCAATATTAAGGCCACCAATTATTTACCCAACATGTTGGTCAAGTTGGCCGCCAAGCAGGCCGGGGTTACCTATGCCATTGCCTTAGACGAGAATAACTGCCTGACTGAAGGGGCGACCGAAAGCGTGGCCATAGTCGACCGACAGGGCTGCCTGATCACCCCGGTGATGGATAGAATCATCAAGGGGACCACGGTCGGCCGGGTAATGGAACTGGCTGACGACATGGCCCGACAAGGGAAAATGCTCAACCCCCAGTTTGGTTTCATCCCTTTGGCAGATACCTATCAGGCCGGCGAGGTCATGTTTCTGGGGACTTCCATAGATATTCTACCGGTCGTGAACCTGGACGGGAAGAAGATTGGGACGGGTCAACCCGGTCCGGTATATCGGTTGCTGCGGGAAGCTTTCTTGAAAGATATTAACGAAAACAAAGATTTTTTGACCCCGGTCTTTGATGGGTGATGCCATCCTGATAAAAGTCGGCCAGTTGGCTCGCTCAGCCTGAGGGTCAAGTCCTCAATCTGCTCAGCACCCTTAACTCAATGACATCGAAGGAACAATTTAAAGTCGATCCAAATCCCATGAGCCGGACCATAAAAAGAATAATAATTTACGCGGTGCTGGCCGGCCTGATCTTAGCCGTATCAGCGACCTATCTGGCTGACCAGATTATCAACCGTCCTGAAAACCTGGCGCGTCTAAGCCGGACCTTGGAATCCTACCTGAGTAACCAGGTCACATGCAGCCGATTGGAGACATCGTTTTGGGGCGGGGTGTTACTAAAGGCGCATGGGGTTAGTTTCTCCGACCCGACAACCGGATTCATCTGCACTGCCAAAGCGGTGGCCATCGGTCTGGATATCCTGGCACTGCTTAATTTTGAGGCAAAACCGGAATCTCTGGAGTTCGATTCTCCTTCCATCCAATTGACCACGAACTCAGGTCCGGATCAAAAAGAGGCGGGGGTAAAGGCCATCTCCATCCCCGGTCCATTTTTGGATGGACTCAACCGAGTTATAGTCAAACACGGCCGCGTCAATAGGCGGGTTCTGGGTCCCGCTTCAGCGGCTAGTGACTTGTCGTTTTCCGAAGTTTACCTGGATGCCAGGTTGTCTCATCAGGGAAAGTGTTCCTTCCGCCTGTCCTGCCGAGCTGGGGCTTCTCCAGCCTCGGGGAAATTGCGTTTATCAGGAAAATTCGTCAAACTACCCGGTCCGTCGCCTGATAAGGATCATTGGGCGACCCAACTCTCCATTGACCTGGCCGGGTGGGATGTGATGCCCTTTAAACATCTTCTTCCAGAAATCGATCATCTGTTCCAGGAAGTCGGCCCGATCTCCGCCTCATTGAAGTATACCGTGACTGACGAATCCCAACACCGTCTCCAGGGTGTGATAAAGTCCAGCCACACGACGCTCAACCTCAACGGCTACCGACCCAGTTTGAGTAAACTGGTGGTCAAGGGAGAGGCTGCCCTGGTTAACGGGACAGTCAAGGTAACCGGCCTGAAGCTGGCCTCCAGTGAGTTGAATCTGTCAGGTGATCTGCTGGTCGGCGCTGTGACGGATCCACAGGCCCGCGTAATCGGCCGGTTTCGGATTAAGCCCATGCCCTACGATGACGCCTTGCGCCTCACCCCCACCGGGTTGTTCAAGGAATGGATTTCCCGTGATATCCTTTTTCGGTTGAACCACGGCCGGGTCTCCATTAATCAGGCTGACTTTGATTTACCCCGGAAATCAGCCGGTGAAGGGCAGGCATGGGGCCGGGGGTTGCGGGTGGATGTGCTTTTTGATGGTCTGGAAGCACATCCTGGGGAGGGAATCCCCTCTTTCACCCGCCTATCCGGGCAGGCCGGGTTGGCCAATGGACACATGGTGTTCAAACGGGTGTCCGCCGTCCAGGGCAAGAACCGGGTCCGGGATTTCGAGCTGTCCCTGGAGAATGTTTTTTTCAACTGTCGGGCCGGATTCGCTACCAGATGTGACTTCGATCTCAAAGACATCAAGACCCTGGCCACCGCCTCCATGATTCCTAACGGGCTGCAAACCTGGATGAACGGGTTCAAGTCCCTGTCCGGGTCCATCGCCGGCCGGTTAACCTTTAAGCAGACACCTGCGGCGCCCATCGCAGCCGGCCGGTTTCGGCTAAATCAAGTATCCTTTGTCAGAGATGACTTTCCTTTGCCGGTGCGGGATTTGACCGGCCAGGTCAGCCCCGAAAATAATGATATGGTTTTTGATCAGGTGTCGGGTCGACTGGGTGATTCCCAACTAAGCGTCAATGGCCGGGTTCAGGATTTCTTTTCGCCGAATCGGGACTACCAGGTGGCTGTGCAGGGTCGGGCCAAGTTGGGTGAGTTATTGAAATCCTGGCCCGCCGTGGCGCCAAACTGGCTGCTGGCCTCCGGCGACCAGGAGGTCAACTATGTCCACCAGGGACCCTTGACCAAATTTGGGTTTAAGGGGCAGACATCCTTGAAGGGACTGGCGCTGACAGGTCCGGATTGGAGCCTGGCGCTTCCCGGCGGGGCAGGCGCTTTGCTTCTGGAAGGCGCCTGGAATGGCCAGACCGGTCTGCTTAATGTTGAACGGGCTGAGCTGACCTCCAAGAAGTCTTCCGGATTGGCTACAGGCAAAATCGACTGCGGGTCGGAAGGTCAGGTAGACCTTTCGTTGACCAGTTCCGGTTTGGACCTGGCTGACCTGGACCTGACTGCCGGGACCCAACATCTGCCCGTGACCGGTCGGATTGCGGGGCACATTGCCCTCACCGGTCCGAGATCAAACCTGACGGTCAAATCCGGCCGGGGGAACATCACTCTGGACCAACTTTCCTTACCGGCCAT
>JADFYC010000233.1 GCA_015233295.1 Deltaproteobacteria bacterium
TGGTCTTTAAAGAAGAACGTACAGTCCCGACCGAAGAAGCCCGGACCCTACTGAATCAGGCGCCGGCGCAAGCCGTTCTCAAATCCCTGGATCAGGCCGTGGAAAAGCACACCCAATTAGACGAGATCATTTTCAAAGAATTACTAAGCCAGACTAAGAAAAGCTCAGGGGCCTCAGGAAAACAGCTCTACATGCCCATCCGGGCCGCCCTGCCCGGCCGGCTTCATGGCCCGGAACTAGACCGGATATTTCTCCTTCTAGGTAAAGGTAAGGTCCAATCACGAATCCGTCAAGCCTTGGCTGAGGTTACGGCCACACCTCACTGAGCCAGTTGCTCGTTGCATGTTACACGTTGCTGGTTACAGGTTGCTGGTTACAGGTTATAGGTTGCTCGTTGCGGGTGATCATTTCTTTTCGTTGATTCGGGTTAAAACCACGTCCTTGATGCCATGCTCCAGGGGGGCGGAGACCGAGGCGATGTCGCCCGCCGGATCGGTATGAAAGGTCAGCCTGAGACCGGCCAGTTCCAGCGGCTCTTCGGCTGTTTCAAAGACGTCATAATGATAATGGGTTAAGAACGTTGATTTGTCGCCCGTGGTCACTTTCAACCGGTCTCCCTCTATAATCACCGTGATAAAACCATAGGCCGGGTGCGCATATATTCCCCCATAGGCATCGAGGGGATGGGATGGTTTGGTCCCGGTTTTCCGGTTCTTTTCTTTCTCCGACTTCAGTTTGGCCTGAGCCTCTTGCATCTGGGCAAATTGTTGCTTGATTCGTTGATTCCAGGGGGCTTCCGGCAAACCCAGCAGCCGGTCATAGACGTTAAAGACGACCATCCCCGGGACCGGACAATTGTCGGATTTGTTGACCAGGACGACAACCCCCAGGTTATCTCTGGGTAGGAAGGATACACTGGAGTGGAACCCGTCGATCTCACCTTCGTGGGTCAGCATCAGCCGGCCCTGATAGGTGGTGACCATCCAACCGAAGGCATAGGCGCTGAACGATTTTTCATCGTACTCCATCCGGCCGGAAGCGATGACTTGGGGCGTTATGATATCCTGTAAGGCTTTCTCGGTAATAATCTTCTTGCCGTTGAATTGACCTTTGTTCAGCCAGACCAGCAGCCAGTTGGCCATGTCCCGGACATTGGAGTTGATGGACCCGGCCGGGCCGGCGGCTTTGATATAGGCAAAAGGGATTTGCTTGACCAGACCCTTTTCTTCCCGATAGGGCCGGGCGAAATCAGGAGCCTTCTGCATCTCATCGGGCGAGAAATTAGTGCTTTTCATATTCAGTGGGGTCAGGATGCGGGTCCGGACCAGGTCTTCCCAGGTTTGGCCACTGACCTGCTCCGCCAGGTACCCGGCCACGACATACATGATGTTGCTGTATCCAAAGGCGGCTCTGAATCCCCTGGAGGCTTCCAGATATTGCAATCGGTCGACTATTTCTTTGCGTGTCTGGGGTATGTCGGAAAGCAGGGAATCATATCGGGCTAGACCGGTTCGGTGGGTTAACATGTCTCGCAAGGTGAGGTGAGCGGTGACGTATTCGTCGTACATCTTGAAGAAGGGAATGTGATCTCGGGCCGGCGTGTCCCAGTTAAGTTTCCCATCGTCAACCAGGGTGCCCAAGACTGTGGCGGTAAAGGCCTTGGTACAAGAGCCGATGGCGAATTGGGTGTCGGGAGTCACCTTCTGCCCTGTTTTGACCTGGCTGACACCGAATCCCTGGGTGAGGATGATCTTGCCGTCCTTGACCACGGCCACGGCCAGACCGGGGACCTGCCAGTCCTTCATCACCTGGGCGATATACTGGTCAAACCCGGCCAGGCGATCTTCAGTGGGCGCGGCCGCGGCCGACCCAAGGAGGACCAGGGACCAGAGAATGAAAATAGCGACAAGTCGAGGAAATCGTCTAGCCATGCTTGACTCCTGAGGTTGGGCGCACCATGGATAGGCCGGAAACAAGATAGGAGGAGACAAAAGGCAATCGGTAAAAGCCATCAGCGGCTAATATTGATAGGAAAACGGCCCGGTGTCAAGCTAAATATCGGGGCGGAGAACCGCCAACGAGGCCAATCTGCTGAGTTGATCCTGGCGCGGGGTTTGGCCGCAGCAAAAGACAAGGGCTGCTATTTTGTCATTCCGAATGAACGTGACGAACTATAAAAATGTTTCGCTTCGCCCGAAATGACAAGAGGGAGCGGCGAAGCTGATAAACTTTCGATTATGTTTTGTCCTGGGCCATCATTCCGGCCTTGAGCTCCGGTTAAGGTCAATGATTTTCATGTCTCCAACATAGTCTATCTGCTCATATTTAGTATTTCTTTCAAGTTTTCTGGTGATCTCGGCCATTCGCTTGATTTCTTGCCTTATTATCGTTAGCTCCTCATTCCAAGGGTTATCCTGTGGGATTTCCTCCAACAGCAACTCGGAGTAGCCTAAGACCACCTGCATTGGTTGGTTCATCTCATGGCAGACAGCTCCAGCCATCTCTAAAACACCCTGTAATTTTATATTATTATGTCGTTCTATCTCTATCTCTTTTATCTGGCTAATGTCCGTTAAAAAATTCAAGGTAGCCGGTCTTTCCTCCCATTCGATCGAGACTGCATTTATCTCCATACATCTGATCCGACCATAAGCATCAATGATTCTAAACTCATATGGCGCAGAGACATCAAACCCTTCCATGTGCTTGAAGTAACGTTTGACGACCAACTCCCTGTCTTCAGGATGGATGTAATCTACAAAGGGCTTACTCAAATATTCCTTTTCCGCATACCCCGATATCTCCAACGCCCGGCGGTTAAAGAACTTGATCATTCCATCTTGGACAACAATTATGGCGTCATTGGCATTTTCCACCACGTCGCGATATCTTTGCTCACTCTTTCGAACTAACTCCTCCGCCTGCTCCCGCTCGGTGATGTCTTCAAATAGACCAACCGCTCCGATAAAACTCCCATCCTGGGATACAATTCGCTGGAAGATAGTCCGGATTGGAGTAATCTTCCCCCCGGTTATAGACCGATAATCGCCTTCATAATATCCTGATTTACCGTTTAATGTATTCTTAACCGCCTGGAGCATCCCTTGGTCTTGGAGTCGTTCGACCATGTTAAAACCAAGGATACGGTCTCTTGGAGCGCCGATAATTTCAACAAATTTCTCATTGAAATCGCGAATAACACCGTTATGGTCAAAGTGCATAATCCCCAATGGCGAATGATTGAAAATCATCCGATACCGCTCTTCGCTTTCCCGTAATTCTTTTGTGTGTTTCGTGACCAGGCTTTCCAACAACCGGTTCCGTTGGTTAATCGAATGAACCCGCCAACGGTGTCCGCCGAACATCAGAACGGCCAATAATCCCAGCATAGATATTATAAACCATTTGGTTTTCCACCAGGGCGACAAGATGACGAGTTTAACCGATGTACCCTTCTCATTCCAACGACGATCATTGTTTGACCCCTTAACCCGAAAAACATACTCACCGGGATCTAAATTGGTGTAGCGGGCTATCCGACTGCCGCTGTCTGTGAAAGTCCAGTCATGGTCAAACCCCTCAAGCATATAGGCATAACGATTTTTTTTGGGCGTGCTGTAATTTAACATGGCGAATTCAAAACTAAAAACAGATTGATAAAGGGACAGAACAATTTTTTCAGTCCGGGTGATACTCCGCTGCAGAGGATATCCGTCTCCGATGCGCGCAGACTCATTAAATATTTTGAAGTCGGTCAAAACAGCCTGTGGAATATAGGGATTATCTTTGATGTCATCAGGATAAAACGCATTAAAACCGTTAGTGCCCCCAAAGTAGAGTTTTCCATCTTGGCTCTTAGTAACTGCTTGATAGTAAAACATATTACTCTGCAGCCCGTCCTGAACGTCATAATTCAGGCATGTTTCCGAGTCCGGGTTGAATTTGGATAGCCCTTTATTTGTCCCCAACCAGAGGTTGCCGCGATCGTCCTCAACAATGCTATCTACCCTGTCACTCGACAGCCCGTGTTTTTCAAAATAATGGGTAAAACATCCTGTCTTTCCATCAAACTTGTTCAAACCAATATCGGTGCCGATCCACAGCATTCCTTTCTTGTCCTCATAAATACTCATGACAGTATTCTCGCTTAAGCTGTGAGGAATTTTGTCATCATGCTGATATCGGATAAACTTTTCAGTGGTTGGTTCAAACCGGCACAACCCGTTACCGGTCCCAATCCAAAGAGTCCCGGTACGGTCGCGGAAAAGTTTCCAGATATTGTTACTGCACAGGCTGTCTGGATTATTCGGGTCATACTGATACCGGGTAAATGAGTTGTGTTCTCTGTCTAATTTGTTCAGTCCCCCATAGGTCGTGCCAACCCATAGGTTTCCCTGTCCGTCTTCGCATATGGTTCTGACACTGTCCTCACTTAGACTGAATGGGTTTTTATTATCATTCAGATAGCAGGTAAAGGTTTCCGAGGTACGATCAAATTTATTCAGCCCCCCGCCAAAGGTAGCCACCCACAATATCCCATAGCGGTCTTCGTAAATTTGATAAACCATATTATGGCTTAGACTGTGCGGGTTGTTCGGGGCATGCCAATAATGGGTATAAGTCTCGGTGGCCGGATCAAATTTATTCAGCCCCCGGCCTGTGCCGATCCAGATCGCGGCGTGACTATCTTCATAAATACTAAACACGGAAGGGTGAGAAAGGCCTTTGAGAACATTGGGATGATGTTGATGCAGGCCAAATTTCTTGCGATGGGGGTCAAAACGATTCACCCCGCCGCCCCAAGTTCCAACCCACAACGCCCCGGCGCTGTCCCGACAAATCGGATGAGCATTATCATTGCTTAGGCTGTTCGGATTATTCGGATCGTTGCGATATTGGATGAAAGTCTCTTTCACCGGGTCAAAGTGGTTAAGTCCTCCTCCTAGAGTACTGATCCACAGGGTTCCGTCCTGGTCGGGATAAATGGTATACACATCATTGTGGCTCAGGCTCTTAGGATTATTGTCATCATGCCGATAGTGCGTGAATCTGTCGGTGGCCGGATCGAATTTATCTAATCCACCGCGGGTGCCGACCCAGACCATGCCTTTCGAGATATCAGCATATAACGCTATGACAACATCATTACTAAGGCTATTGGGATCGGAATCATCATGCCGATAATGAATGAAAGTTTGTGAGGAAGGATCAAATTTGTCCAGTCCACCTCCTTCAGTGCCAATCCAGAGAATATGTGTTCGGTTTGGCCGGACTCCAGGGCAAATCGCCCTGATGGAATCATGGCTGAGACTGTGGGGATCTTTATCGTTATGACGGTAATGGGCAAACTTTTGGGTCACCCGGTCGAATTTGTTCAGCCCCCCGCCCCGCGTTCCGACCCACAGCACTCCCGCGGTGTCTTCACATATCGGCGCAATCATGAGATAATTATAACTCAAGCTGCCGGGGTCGCTATCATCATGCACATAACGGGTGAATGTCTCTGTAACCGGATCAAACTTATTCAGCCCTTGGTTGCGGGTACCAATCCAAATGTTTCCCTCGTGATCCTGATAGAGGTAACCAATTGCCCCGCTGCTCAGGCTGTTGGGATTGTTGGGATCCGGTCTATACACCTTAAATGTGTAACCGTCGTCCCTGTTCAACCCATCTTCCGTCCCAAACCAAATAAATCCCTGCTTGTCCTGGATTATGGCATAAACCGTAGGACGAGACAGGCCCTGTTCAAAGGTCAAGTGCTCAAATTGAATGCCATTAATTGTATTATTAGATGATACTGTTCGAGGACAGATGAATAGCATTAATAGTTCCCACAAAAGTAGAACGCGTAATGCTGTTTTCATCAGGTTCTCCAGGTTGTCAAAGGCCATGTCGTTTGCCACGATGACCATAATTTTGATATTGAGACTTTGGACAACAATACTTTTAATGAGCGATGATGACAACAGAAAAATGATGCCCCCTGAGACAGTCTCAAAGGGCACCAGTTACAGGTTGCTTGTTACTTACAAAGATATGCATGAATGGACAGGTGAATTAGATGCCATGG
>JADFYC010000234.1 GCA_015233295.1 Deltaproteobacteria bacterium
ACCCTGGTCATCAAGACGATGCCCGGAGACAAGGAATAGCTGACCGTCCCGGTCACGCCCAATAGCCCGGCCAGGATACTCCCTACCCCGCATCCCGCCATGCCCCGATCAATCCGGCGTTCCATATCTCCATTTCCGACCACCTGCCCAATGGCATACAGGCTGCCCAATTGATTCACCACCAGGGCCAGATAGGCCAGAAGAAAACTGGCCATCACCGGAAAAGAGAAAACGGGCCGCGGTCCCCAAAAAGGATCAGGAGAAGAAAACCAGGCCGTGGCCAGGAACCTCGATGAATCCAGCCGACCCATCAATCCAAAGATGAGGCATCCGAAGATGATCCCCCAGAGCAGAGAAAGACTGGCCCAAAACCCCTTAAGCCAATAGGAGAAAATGGCCGTGCCGAAGATCACCGTCACCGACAGGCCGAAGATCACCGGGTCGCCCTGAGGTGTCTGCGGGGTTTGACCGGTCAGGACCGGGACCATGAAGGGCAGCAAAGTGAAGGCGATCAACAGCAGGATCACCCCGATAACATTATCGGTAAACAGATGATTGAGTTTCCGGATCCAACCGAAGAAACCACACACCGCCAGCAGGCCCCCGCCGGCCAACATACCCCCTTCCAAGGCGGCCAGGCCATGGGCGGACAACGTCCCGAAACACAACAAGATGACCGTGGAAGGCCCGTCCATCAGCGGATAACGGTGGCCCCACAATGTCTGGATAATCATCACCACGCCGGAGACAATCATCACCCGCTGGAAAAAAGCGACTCTGGCCGGTAAAGACATTCCCAGCAGCTCCGCAGCCATAACGGTTGAAACTGTGATCAACGGCAGAAACAAGACCGTCCACTGAAGGCCATAGATCAACAATCGGCCTAATGGAGGGCGGTCGTCCTTTTGGTAAAGGAGGAGGTCGGCGGGTTGAATTGCGGCCATGTTTGGTTGCGGATTTCAGGTTGCGTGTTGCGGGTTAGGTGTTGAGCGTTCCCTGTTGCTGGCTGCTTGTCGCTGGTACGGGACGGGACGCCGGACGAACCGGGCTACCACAACCTGAAGACCTTTTTGCCTTCCCGCAATTCGGCCCTGATCTTTTCCATATGCCGCAACGCGGCCATATCCCGTTCCAGATCCATAGGGCTGATTTGCATCCGTTCCGACAGATTACTTAAATCCAGGCCGCCGGTTTCTTTGAGAATGGACAGGATTTGGGTTTGGACCTGAGTGAGTTCATGACTCCCCTGCCCTTTTAACAGGTTCTTGGCCGAATGAACGGCCCAGGGGTCACAGGTCCGGGTTGGGGAAAGAGCACTCATGTAGCAATCTTCGCAAAGAGTTTGTCCGTGCATTTCCCTGGCTTCCGTTTCTTCAATCGTTTCCTGACACTTGGCGCATTGCATGTCATCACCTCCATCAATTATTCTTGCCCGGTGATCTCGGACCAATCCGCTTTGACCAGAGCGACCAGTTCCTTGTTCCAGTCATACTCAATTTTCATCCCGGCCCAGCCGGGTCGGCCGATAATTTTCTGCATCAATAGACCATCGTCGTCAAACCACCGGGGCATGGCCCCGCCCAAAAAATAACCCAGCCGCCGGAGTTCCTCCACGGTCTTGCCTACCCACGGCCAGGATAGCTTTAACCAGACCTGGATGACCACCACCCCCTGGCTGCGGACCGCCGCCTCTTCCCGGATCAGAGCGGCCGCAAAATCGGCCCCGGCCTCGAACACAGCCAGTCGGGCCACTTGGGCGAAATCAAAAATCTGAGTCTTGATATTCGTTCCGACGTCATCGGGCAGATCTCCGTCCGACGGGGTGAAACTTCGTTCATCGTCGAAATGGCTGTAAATCAACCGCAATTGTTTTTCGTAGGCAGACGGCAAATTAATAACTTGGGGCCGGGGCTTTCTGGTCATAAAACACATGAGGGCCGAGACGCGGCCGGCGGCGCTTTTTTCTTTCTCATAAGCCGCGGCCGGCATCAGGTCCACTTCCAAGGCGCAGGAGATGTTTTTCAACCTGTTCCCCACCTTCTGGGTAAAGACATGATTACAAACAGCTTCACCCATGATGGCCGACACCCCGAACTTCTCGGCCGCGGTAACACAGTTGTGGGTGACCAGTTGGGTGAGGATACCGTGCCCACCGCGGTAGTCCGGTAGTACCGCCCCGGACCCGGATTCATAAATACCATCCCAGGGGCCGCTGATAAACAAGGCCGTATGCCCGACAATATCGCCTTTGGGTGTCCGGGCCACCGTGGAGATGGTCCGGAGTCTGGCGTTTTCTTCGATCAAGCGATCCGGTTGAATGAATGTTTTGATCGGATATTTCCGGCCGTAGACGGTTAGAAATAAGTTGACCACTCCCGCCGCATCTTCCGGCCGAAAGAAATCTACTTCCCAGGTCTGCCCTGGTTCGATGGGCATACTGTTATGCGTTGGCGGGTGAATGGCCTTCTCATTCATGGATGGCGCCTTTTCCGTTAGGACTCAAACACATCATGGAAATATCTTCCCGGGATTGAGAATATTGTTGGGATCGAAGGTCCGTTTGATCCGTTTTTGGATATCTATCTCGGCCTGGTTTAATTCATAGCTCAGGTAAACGGATTTGGTGATGCCCACGCCGTGCTCTCCCGAGAGGGTCCCGCCCAGGGCAATGACCTGTTTGAAGATATCATCCACGGCGTAGTGGGCTCGGGCGGTTTCGTCGGGGTCATTCCAGTCGAGCATGACATTGACGTGCAGGTTGCCGTCCCCGGCATGGCCAAAGGTTAAGATATTGACCTGATAGCGGGTCTTGATGGCTTCGACGGCCCGAATCATGTCCGGAATGGCGCTGATGGGCACGACCACGTCTTCATTGATCTTGCCGGGACGGATATTGGCTAACGCCGGCCCCATGGACCGCCTGGCCCGCCACAAGGAGTCCACTTCCTCGGCCGTCTGGGCCACAGTGACTTGCTGGGGAGAAAACGCCGCGATAATTCCGGCCAGTTCCTTTATTTCGACGTCCACCTGGCCGAGACGGCCATCCACTTCGATCAGCAGCAGCGCCTCCGCATCCGTAGGCCAGCCTAAGCCCAGCGCCTGGTCGACGCACCGAATGCACGCCTGGTCCATGAATTCCAATGTAGACGGAGTCACCCCCGAGGTCATGATCTTAGACACGGCCGCGGCTGCATCATCAATCACGCTGAACAGGGCCAGCAAGGTCTTTTTGGCCTCCGGCTTGGGCAGCAACTTGAGGATGATCTCGGTCATGATCCCCAGGGTTCCCTCAGATCCGACCATCAGCCGGGTCAGGTCATAACCCACCACGCCCTTGGCCGTCCTGACCCCGGTTCGGATGATTTCGCCGGTGGGCAAAACCACCCTAAGTCCCCGCACGTAGTCACGGGTCACTCCATACTTGACCGCCCGCATCCCTCCAGCGCATTCGGCCACATTGCCTCCGATAGTGGAAAATTTGACGCTGCCGGGATCCGGGGGGTAGAACAAACCCACGTCTTCCACCGCGGCCTGGAGATCAGAAGTGATCACCCCCGGTTCAACCAGGGCGATAAGGTTCTGCCGGTCTACTTCCAGAATACGACTCATTTTGGCCAAGCAGAGAATCACGCCGCCTTTAACGGCCAAAGCCCCTCCGGTCATACCGCTCCCCGCGCCCCTGGGGATAACATTAAACGGGACACGGTTAGCCAACTGCATCACTTCGGAGATTTGGTCGGTGTGACTGGGGAAGAGCACTGCTGAGGGCTGATAATGCCGGTTGGTGGCGTCATAGGCATACATCAGGACATCTTCTTGGCGGGTGAGTACGTTTTCCTTGCCCACAATGGACTTCAGTCGCTTCTTTACTTGATCGGAAATCACCTGGTGACCTCATTTGGCTCTACAAAAGCCCAAACTAAGAAAGAACACAATCCAAGAGGCGCAAAGAGAGAGAAAGGGCGGCGTCCTCTACGGTATGCTCTTTTTCGGATACCGGCATCGGAATCAAATTACCTTGAAATCGCTCGCAGTAGTGGCGTCACTCGTGGTGATAAAACCAGAAGATATCAATGCCGATGAGTCGACGGATAGCCGTCTATTTCCGGGCCTTGACAGCCGCGATGAAGGCCAGAGTAAAGAAGCTGCCCAGAAACAGCCAGACTTGCAGATGCTTGGGGTTAATCCCGGAATGATCCAGGAGATAGCCCAGATAGTACCCCCCAACAGCCACGAGGACAGTCCAGGCCAATGACACCAGCGCGTTAATGATAATAAAGGACTTGGTCCGAATCGTGGTCAGGCCGATAACAAATGGGGTCACAGATCGGAATCCGTAGATAAATCTATAAAATAGGAGGACCATGATCTGGTGGGTATGGAGCCAACGAAACACCTTACCACAACGATCCCGCCATTTTTTTCGCCGGTCCAGAAATTCGCGGCCCCGAAATCTACCCAGGAAAAAAAAAGACTGATCACCAACCATCGCCCCGAAATAAGCCCAAAAAAGAACCCACTCCAGGGATAGAATACCGTTGTATGCGGCCAACCCGGCTAACAAGACAAAGGTTTCACCTTCGATTACCGCGCCGACGAACAGGGCCAGGTAACCGAACTGATACAAATAATGCTCTACTGCCATCTACATCCGCTCCGAGCCGCTGATTACGGCTGCACGTCTGCACTCCATCCGCTGACAGGCCATGAAAATGCCATAACCCCGATGGGCAGATATTCAATCCCCAAAAGATGCAAGAAGTCCCCGCGCAGCACCGGCGTCATGAGCAACTCGCAGCTTCCATTGAGTGCTCCCGAAATCAGGTTCATCTCTGAGGCCAGTGTCTTCTGATCAAGGACCTCAGTGATTCCGAGGGGTAAGTTGATTGCTATCTATCACCAAGGTAACCGGTCCATGATTAACCAGGGCCACTTCCATCATGGCGCCAAATTTTCCTTGAGCCGCGCCTACTCCGGCGGCTTGAATCTGGGCGATAAAGTACTCATACAATTTTTCGGCCTTGGCCGGGTCTGCGGCAGAATTAAAAGAAGGGCGGCGGCCTTTACGGCAATCAGCCAACAGGGTGAACTGAGAAACGACCAGGACCTGGCCGGCCACGTCCCTAACCGACAGATTCATTTTATCTTCACTATCTTCAAAGACACGTAATTCAACAGTTTTTTTGACCAGCAGATCGGCCTCTTTGAGAGTATCCTCCGGGGCCACGCCCAGGAGCACGACCAACCCCCGGCCAATGGTCCCAACCACTTCTCCGGCCACGGAGACCTGGGCCTGGCTAACCCGTTGCAGCACCATTCGCATGTCCGGCCTCTCAGTCCAGGTCAAGCTGCTGCAGAGCCAGGTTAACTTCCCGGATTAGCTTTATGTCCCGGCCTTCAACGTAATACCGGAGCACGGCGTCCGTTCCCGAGGCCCGCAGCTCCCACCAGAGATTCTCCATTTCGATCAAGGTGCCGTCACCAGCCCAAAATATATCCTTAATCGGTGGAAATGAAAACCCGTTAGCCCGTTCGGTCAAGATACGGTGAGCCGCGTCTGGATATTTACCAATTAATCCTTTGAAAAATCCGACGGTTCGGTCTCGACGCTGCATCCCTTCCGCCCTAAGCGCGCTCATTTTTTCAGGAGGACAATTCTCATCATATAGGATAATGTCATCCCGCTCATAAAAACGGAAAGTGATATCATTCAGGTCCATCAACCGTCGGTAGTAGGCGGCGAAGGAGGTATTTTTGAGATACAGATCCGCGGCCAGAGCCAGAGTGACCAACCCCACTTGCATGCCGTCTTTTTCCTTCATGGCCAGAGACTTTGTTCGAGCATGGCGGCTGATCATAAATTCCGCCCCGCCCATCGCCGCCCCGCCTGATTCTTCGGCCATGATCAGCACTCTGGGGTGGGGGCCGATAATGGTTTCCCGGCCCAGCACATCCTTAAACCGGACTGGCACCTGAGGTGGATCGGACCAAAGTTGATTTTCCAACTCGGCTAAGGCGTTGCCGAA
>JADFYC010000235.1 GCA_015233295.1 Deltaproteobacteria bacterium
GTCCTTTGTCCTGCCTAAGCTCTGCCTGAAATCCACCTGCCTCCAGCAAAACTATAGTACGATGTCGTCTCACAGGCGTTTTTGGGGCAAGGCGATAACTCCAGCCACTCGAATTCAGCATTGACTGATCAGTTTTTGTGTATCTTTGTCGACAGGTTAAGGATATAGGCTGGATGTCCGCCCCAATTCTGTTGGATTTAGGTCTGGCTTAACCACCTTCAGATGTGATAAAATTTTTTGCCTCGGTCGGAGCGACAAATCGACTTCGTCATCCCGGATAGTCCGTTTCTCCGTCCTCTAACGCAAAGCAAAAAAATTCTAACGTCGAACCCTTAATTCAACGGTATCGGGGCGGAGGTACAACCCAATCCAACTGCCGAAGAACCTGACGAAGAAGGAGAAATAAAGTGAATAGATCCAAGAAACACACTTTGTCGTTTATCCCGGTGTTCCTCTTGGCCGGCTGGTTAGGGCTGACGTTCTACGGATGCGGCTCTGATTCATCTACACATCCCGGCACCCTGGACACTTCCTTTAATTCGCCGTTGGGCTATGCTCTGTTCAGCTCTAGAGCCGATATCCGGGATAGAGGAACTAAACTGGTCATTCAACCGGATGGAAAAATAGTCGTGGCTGGATACAGTAATGACGGCAAACACAACGACCTGCTGGTGTTGAGGTATGATGCAACCGGAGCGCTGGATAACGACTTTGGAACGGGGGGCGCATTTTTCTACTCCGGAAGTGGTGACAACATGGCTTTTGGGCTGACCCTTCAGCCGGATGGGAAAATAGTGGTAGTGGGTCGGACGCAGACCAACGGCAACAACGACGTCTTGACCTTGCGCCTTAATTCCAACGGGACGCTGGACGCCACATTCGGCCTGGGCGGAGTGGTGGTATATATCGGACCGGGGGGCGGCACTGATACCGGCCGCGGGGTGGTGGTCCAGCCGGACGGAAAAATTCTGGTTTCGTGCGAATCTTTCAACGGTAGGCAAAAGGATGCCATCATATTGAGGTATAACCCCAACGGCGCGCTGGACAATTCCTTCGGGACCGCTGGGGTGGCCAGATATTCGGGAACCGGCCAGGGCGATACCTACGGATTTGGGATTACGCTGCAACCCGACGGCAAAATCGTTCAAACCGGGAATGGCGTCTTTGCCGGAAAGACTAAGGAAGACGTGATCCTGCTCAGATACCTGCCGAACGGAACACTGGACACAAGCTTTGCCTCCGGCGGAGTCTTCACCTACAGCAGTGAAGGTGATTTTGATGACTTTGGAGACCTGGTCGTTCTGCAACCGAATGGCCGGATCCTGGTGGTCGGCGGTACCTGGAACACGGCCAATTCCGATATCATGGTCTTGCGCTGCGACTCAACCGGCGTATTGGACAAAAATTTTGGGACAAACGGAGTCGTGCGCCTGGGCACACCGGCTGACTATGATTATGCCTGGGGTCTGGCTTTACAGAACGACGGTAAGATATTGGTGGTGGGGACCAGCGCCCCGAATAATGTTTATCATGCCGTGGTGTATCGATTAAACGTTGACGGTACGCCGGATGATCGGTTCGGCGCGGGAGGCGTATATACCTATCCGGTTCCGGGCGGATACGACGCCGTGGCCTATAGCGTGGGTGTCCAGACAGGCGGCAAAATAGTGGTGGCCGGGTATCAGCATACGCCCGACTCCAGTGATAACGTGTTGGTCTTTCGGCTGATGGGCGATTAGGACCATGATGACTGGTTCATCCGACTAAAGCCGACTGGGTTGGATTGCCGTAACTAAACGTCTACCCGGATACTGTCGCACAAAGGAATTCAAGGAGGCCTGATAGTGGATCAAGATTGGTTCGAAATGAGGTCTATCCGAAGGCACAAGCTGAATCATGAAGGAAGATTCGTAAGGTTGTAACAGGTGGATATTGCGGCCACCTGGGTTACATAGAAGAGTTTTCTCATAGGTACGTTGGCTGTCCCTATTGATAAAAAACATCAAGCGGAACAATGCGACAGAATCGACGTTGGGATAAACCATTATCACACTGGTTGTTATCAGAATGGCAAATATACACCGGCCGATGTTTATGAAGATCATTCAGGTAAATTTAATGGATTACACCTCGTATTAGATCAACGTTTAGATAGACCGCATGTGCCCGAATGGCATCTTCATCAGGATTTTGTAATCACCTTGGGCCTGAGAAGAGAGAAGTATGTGTGGTATGTCCCAGCGAAGATTATGTTGAAGTAGCAAGGCTGGAAAGAGCAGAGGACGGCAGCCCGGACTTATTGCAAATTCACGCAGCACACCTGAAGGATTATCTATGTGCTCGAAATATGAGCTTACTAGTGGACTGATTCCAAAATAGTATTACAATAAAACACTCTGTATGGCATTATCCATCCAAACCTATACTTGGAGGAGATATACCATTCAAAAGTGAGAGACCAAAGTTGGAACTGAACAGCGCAACCAGACAAGACTTGGTCATCCATGACATAGGCGTCGCTGATATTCTGTTCAAAACGGCACCGTCCAGTCGAAGGCCGGGGTTCCGGAGGGGACCTCGCAGATAGTCAATTCCGGCAGGATCTTCTGGAAATATCTAAGGGTCTGCCTGACTCCGTCGCCGGTGATGCTTCGGCAGATGGGAAACAGGTCGCCTGCCCACCGGTTCCTCGCCTATTGGTGTGGCCATACTCATTTCTACTTAACCCAAATCATTGATGACTGCATAATCTCACCCCAGTCTCTGCGGCTGTGCTTTCCCAGGAACGAACCAGGCCACCAAAAACCGGGCCAGCGCATCGGCAGCCTCCAGGCCGAAGCGGGGCACACCCAGGTCCAGGTCGGCATCGGTGACTAGGGCGATGAGCCGGCCATCCTCACGGCAAAGCGGCTCAGGATGGACTTCCGGCCGAAATATCTCTACTTTGGGATGACTCTCCCGCTTGTATCCCTCGGACAGGATGAGATCAACGTCATGGAAATACCCGGCCAGTTCGCTTAAGGTCTGGTCATGATCCACGTCCTTGACCATGGCCATCTTGGCCGGAGAGGAGATAATGGTCGTAGCCGCGCCGGCGTGCTTGTGCCGATAGGAATCCTTTCCCGGATGGTCCATCTCGAAACCATGGACATCGTGCTTCACCGTGCCGATCTTAAGTCCCAGCCGAGCCAGCGCTGGGATCAGTTTTTCCAGCAAAGTCGTTTTTCCGGAGTCGGACTTTCCGACAATACAAACAATTGGAGGCATGAGGCGTCACCTGTGGCGGAAGATGCGGATCTGTTCAAAAACGGTTAGATCGAAATTCAGGCGTCTGGCGCCGTAGTGATCTTTTGGGCCACGGAATCTCGGGCTCTGGTCAGGGGCTTCATGATTACTTTAACTAGTTTAATCAAAGTGATGAACATGTTTTGATAGATGCCGACGGCCAGAAATAATTGCTCGGAAGTGGTCTCTTTCTGGTTGTGGACAGACATCAGGTCAAGTTCTTTTCTTAGCAAAAAGGCCTGAACATAGTGCATTAAGAAAAGGTAAAAAAGCTCCGAATCATTGATCATGTGGTGTTTGATTTTGACGGCATAACTTTGCACGTGCCGTCATCCGTGGTCCGGTCCAGCTTAGCGGCCAACTCAGGGTATCCGACTCGCAGCAAGGCCAGGTTATTTTCATACATCCCCATGGCATACCTCGGCGATATCTCATTATAGAAGACGGCGAATCGGGTCCAACAGCCCGATCATAACCGGTCCCGCAAAGTAATCAGCCATTTTTCTTCAAATTTCGTCACATAGTTGTAAAGAGCAGCATATTTTATTTCATGCTTTAAAGCAATGTCAATGAGTTCGGGCTGTTGATCAAAATACCAAACCAGGCAATCCATCAGGTAATTCCACTTCCGCTGATCCCGTGACGCAGTGGGCAGAATACTGGGGTCGCCCGGGGAACGCTGAAACATCAGTCCCGAAGCCACTTTTTATAGTAATAATCACAATGATAGACCAGGGAATCCGGTAGCTCCGGGTGATAAGAGAGATGCTTTTTCAACTCGTTCAAAGGCACGACACCTTGAAATGACGTCCCATAACCGATAACGCCCAAAGGATGCTTCATCCCGTCGTAAATCAGCCGGCCGTCTTTTCGGATCTCCGCCTTGAGCGGTTTCCATTTTAAGGGAACAGTCCAACCGTTGTGTTCCAGTCCCGATTGATACTCATGAACGGAAAAGGGCAGCTCGGCGGTGAGCAGGGGGACTAACCCATCCGTCTCGTCGGACACGGGAGCCAGCCGGAGGGGATAAATTTTCTTCAGCAACTCCATCATATAACTCATGGTTCCACCTTATTCCAGGACGACCAGACCCTCTGTGTCATAATCAGCGGCAAAGGTCATGGCTGCCTCGAGGTGCTGCCGGGGGGTAAAGAACCGCATCCCCGGGCGCAATTCCGGGATAACGTCATGACCGGTTTCGTCGGCCGCCCGTCCGAAAAGGAGGGCTCCATCCCGGGCCGCGACATAGACAGTGCCGGCAAAAATACGATAGATCAGCCCGGCCGCAAACGGATGAAAGGCGCCTTCACTCGCGTCGGCCTGGACATCTTTCAGAAACATGCGCCGACCGGCCACAAAAGTTGAAGCCCCGGGATAGGGATCATCAAAGGCGGCCACAAAGCGTTCGATTTCACCGGCCGTCCAGGTCCAATCAATGAACCCATGCCGCAATGTGTTTAACCGCGGCAGGTAGAGGCTTAAATTCTCTTGCTGCGCCGTCAGGGTTTGCTCCCGACCCTCCTGGATATCGGTCAAGAGTTCCTGGAACAGAAACAATCCCTCCCGGCGGGCGGCGTCAAAGTAATCCTGGGGTGTTCGGGCCGCGGCCGGGAGCCGGTACTCCCGAGTTTTCATGATCATACCCGGATGATTCACGCCCGGGACCATATCTTCATTAATCAATTGAATATGCCAGCAGCCGATCCGGCTTTGGCGCAAAATCTGCCAGGTAAAATGAGCGCCACCCCGATACAGCGGCAGCCGGATGGTCATAAAATCGAAGAGCCGGCCATTGAATAACCTGATGGTGTCGGCATTGAAGGTGTAGGCTTCACCAAACCCCAGGCCGATGGTCCGGTCGTTGACCAGACCGGAGAGTTGAGCCGAGCCATTCAGGTCCGGGCTTTCATAGGCGTCAAATCCCTTTTGCCTCAGAGTATCTTGGAGCGAACAGCCGGAACCGGCCTCAATATTCTCGACCCCATGCCGTTTAACAAAAAAAGCATGGACCTCAAAGCCGCGTTGGCGGGCCAGCTCCATAGCCTCGACCATCAGGAGGCCGGAACCGAAAAAAATTATCCGGTCCACAGGTCCCATGCTATATTTGACACCATCCACAATCATCCCCATTCGTTCATGTTAATTTTGCGGCACAGGTTCAGCATGATTTTGACTTTTTCAGATACCGTACAGTTTTCATTATAAAAATATTATAGTCAAGATATCTTCATCCAATGACTATAATTAAGAATTGTACGGCAATGAAAAGGTCTGCAGAGCATCTGGTGAACGCCGAACCCCCGGTTCCGAAACTAATTTTTATAGTGAGGGGCACCCCATTGTCAAGACAATTGTCAAGACAAATTCTCGGCATTCTTCCGTGTTCGGGACAAAAATAAAAAATCGGGGGGTCTTTTTGAGGAAGATTGATTGGAAGGCAGAAAGGAATCCACAGGATTCATCGAACTCAGGTCAACAGACTGTCAACAGTCCAAAAAAGCGAACCCTGTGATCGCATACTGCCCAATGCTGCGGGTAAACCCACTCAGGTGAGGCAAGCCGACGGGCCCGCCCCACCCGGTGGGGTCGATAGCTAAACCCTGGGCGAGGTGAGAGTCTTCACTCGATTGTATCTTTGGCTAATGCTCATTGCTCGGTAACGGCCCAAGAGCCGACCAAGAAATCAATGACCCGGACCAGGGTCCGCC
>JADFYC010000236.1 GCA_015233295.1 Deltaproteobacteria bacterium
TCTATTGAATAATGACAGAATAGCCCCCATAGGGCAGGCTACCCGGCAAAACGGGCGTTTGCTGAACACAAACCAGACCAAAAAACCGGCCAGGATAAGCAAGGACACCCAAAATATCACCCCCGGCCCCGTGGGCAAGACCGGTTGACCCGTGCCGGGATTAGTCGGGTTCCACAAGGCCCAGGGAATCGCCGCAGTCAAGGTCCCCGCCGGGCAAAGCTTGGAGAACCACAACTCCCCGGTTCGATAGGGGATAATGATGACCAAAACAGCCAGGACGAGGTACTTCATATAACTTAACAGACGTGAAATTCCGTACTTGGGGCTCTTGATCTTATACATCAAATCCTGCAGGAAGCCAAAGGGACAAATCCAGCCGCAGGCCATTCTTCCAGTGGTTAGCCCGACCAGGCCGATTAGTCCCAACCAATAGAAGGGAATGGTCCGGATAGCCATAAAATGTTGCAGCGTCCCAATAGGGCAGGAAAACAAAGCCCCAGGACAGGCGTAACAGTTCAGGATCGGAACGCACACCCCTTTAAGGGCGTTGGTATTCACGGACTTCGTGAAAACAGTGCCAAAAAAGCTGTTGGTCAGCAGGGTGCTGGCAAATTGGGTTAGACTTCTAAACTTTGAGAGTATCATTCCGGTTATTACCCACCCGATGAGTTGTCGATTGGGGTTGGAAGACCAGACCGTTCATTCCCGTCAGATCGGAACGTCGGGCGGTGGTTAACGCAAATTTGGATTGAGGTTCGCCGAACCTCCCGGGGGGATTCACCCGGCTCCGGCCGCTGCTAAGGTCAGGTTGCCGGATGAGGTACTGTTGAATGTCATCGCCTGGCCACAGATAGGGCAACAGGCATTCCCCCGGCTGTCCAGGTTGGGAAGGCCTACGGCACCATGTTGGGGACAGAGGTATTGGCCCGTTCCGGCGGGTAAAGATCGGGCTGGAGCCGGTTGAGCGATCAACATTGTTTGGCCCGCCGGCGCCGTTGCCGCGGTTGGAACATTAGTCGCCGCCATCATAAGACTAGATGCCTGATTCAACTCTTTCTTCCATCTTCCAAAGCCAAACACGGCCCAGTAGATCACGGTCACAATGATGGCCACAGCCACGATCAGTCCGCACATTGTGCCGAATTTCTTTTGATCAAGGCCAAAATAGTGCTCTAACATCGGTTACCCCTTAGTTCGGTTTGTTGGGTTAGCCTAACCCGATACAAGACATTCAGAGGGTGGCCCCATTGCGCCAGGTCTCGGTGAAATCTCCCATGACGAGACCCATGACCAGCAGGGTCAAGAATATGGCCAATACGATATATTTTGAGTTCATGATTATATTCCCGGATCCAGATTCATTGGACATTAGCCGCGATGAACTCCAAAGCGTCATTAATCGGAATGGCGAAACCCAGTCCGGAATAATGATTATCCGGGCGGTAGGAAGCCATATTGATGCCAATAACTTCCCCCCTGATGTTAACCAGCGGGCCGCCGTCATTACCCTGATTAACAACCGCATCCGTCTGGATCATGCTCGGGTATCTTACCCCGTTAATATTAAGATTCCGCCGGTTACTGGAAACAATCCCCATGGTCACGGTGCGGGAAAACCCAAAAGGGCTACCGATAGCCAGGACAATGTCGCCCACTTCGACTAAATCGGAATTGCCCAGCACCACCGCGGGGAACAACTCCGTCGACCGAATTTTAAGTAAGGCCAGGTCTGTGGCTGGATCCACTTCAACGACGTCGGCTTCATATTGACTTTGTCCTCCGGAAAACAAGGTGACATTGACCACTGTCGCCTTACCCACGGTTTGGAAAGTGGTCAAAAGATAACCGCGGCGATCAAAGATCAATCCCGAACCTATCCGGCCGTCTACTCCGGTATAGGGCGTGAGATTGGTCAATCCGCTTGATGGAGCAGCCGGCCGCTGATCGGCACCGGGCCTGGATATGCCCACCACGGCCGGTCTGGTCATGGCAGCGACCTGGCTGATACCTGCCTGGACCAACAAGGCCGACTTGGGAGACGCCGGCTCGTCCGCATTAACCTCCGGGGGGCTGGGCAACGGCGCCACTCCACCGGGCTGAGGAACCGCAGGGGCGGTGAAAGGCCTGACTGTAGCCGGGGTCTGCCTATGCACCTGGGCATTAGCCCAAATAGAGCACACCCCGAGAACCAGCAAAACTCCCGCCACCCAGGAATAGTTTCTTATCCGAAAATTCTTGTTCTTTTTCATCAGGGCAGTCCACCCCTGCGAGGCGCTTCTGGGTTAACCCCTGAGGGGGGATCAGAAAATGTCAATCGTGACCGTTCAAAGTATAACTCGTCAGAGGCAAATCTTAATATTATCGCCTTATTAATCCGTAACGCATAACCAGCAACCAGCAATTTACATCAATTTAAAAATCATCCCAAATCCCACCAGGCCGAGGACCAGAGAAAAAAGAAAGCGCAGTAAATTGCTCCCGGTGCGTAAAGAAATTCGAGCCCCCACCTGGGCGCCGATAATGGTTATGATGCCGAGCGGAATGGCCAGAACAGCAGCAAAGTGCCCCACCATACTATGCCCCACAGACGCCGAAAGGGCGGTGATGGGCGTCATCAAAGCCGAAGCGGCAACGGCTATTTTCATGGGGATGCCGAAAAAAGCGACCATCAGGGGAATCCTTAACCAACCGCCGGCTACGCCGATCAGACCTCCCACAAACCCCATTTTGAAGAAAAGAATCGCGGCTACCATCAAATCAAGGTCATAAACGAATCCATTGAACTCCCGGCGCCAAAACCAGGGACCGATATTGATCGGCGCCCCTGCCCTGAAGTCTCTCTCCCGTAGCATCAAAAAGGCGGAAACAATCAGACCGGCACCGAATGTTAAGGTCAATGTCACCGGTTGAAATCTATCCGAGACCACCCCGCCCACAAAGGCCCCTATCATAGTCGGTATTTCCAGCGCCATAACCAGTTCTAAATCAACCAAATCGGCCTTAAAATAGCGATGGAGCCCGGACAACCCGGCCGCCGTAATCAGCACCAGGCTGGTGGCCGCCGCCGTCTTAAAGTCAACCCCACAAGACAGCAGGATAGGCACGTACAAAAATCCGCCACCCAATCCCAGCATTGTGGAAACGACTGACGCCACGAAAATAATCATGGCCAGCTTAAGAATGACATTCCAGTAGACCTGGCGGTTCTGGGCCTCAAATGTATCCTGGTTTAATACCGGCCGGACGTTGGCCACCGGGATCGGGCCTTGGGCCACTGGTTCATTCACCATGATGTGGCATGTATCACATGCGCCCACTGCCGGGTGTGGTAAAGGTTTCTGCAGGTTCACCGAACTTTTTTGGGTTATCGTGTGGCACGTAGTACAATCGGCGAATTTCTGGTGGACCTGGTCATTGGGTATCTTATCGGTCAAGCTGATCGGCTCTTTCGCCGGAACCGGATCTGCCGGTGTGGTCATGGCGGCCTGGACTGCCCCGGTGACACTGCTAAAAAAATGCTTCGCCCGGTTAACGGGAATAGCGAAACCGAGTCCGGTATAGGTTCCGGATGGGGCATAGATAGCGGTGCCGATGCCGATGACCCGGCCGGAGATATCGATGAGTGGACCGCCGCTGTTGCCCTGATTGATCACCGAATCAGTCTGGATCATATCATTATAGGCCAGCCCCTCAATTGACAGGTTCCGGTGCAGATCGCTGATAATTCCCATGGTCACGGTGTGTTCAAACCCAAAAGGGCTGCCCACGTTGATGGCGTATTGGCCCACTTCAATTTTGTTTGAATCACCCAATATGGCCGGAGTGAAGGGTTCCGGTCCGTCGATTTTGAGAACGGCCAAATCAAGTGACTGGTCCGCCTCAACCAATTTGGCTTGAAATTTGTTGTCCTGGGCTCGCCACAGGCTGACTGAGATGCTTTCCGCTCCGTCTACCACATGATTATTGGTGACGATGAAGCCTCGGGAATCAACGATAAATCCTGAACCAATGCTCTCATAATGAATGATGGTCCGGTTCTGATCGCCATTTACCGGACCCTTCTTCAGCGCCTTGATGCTGACCACGGCCGGCCGCACCACCGCAATGGCCTGAGTAATGGTTTCCTGCAGTTGCTGGAGGCCGACATTATTGACCACGTTGGCAGCGCCGACGGTTACAGGCCAGACCAACATGACCGACAAGAGCAATATCCATCGTCTTACTACCATGCGGCCTAGAACCCTTTCATGGCGATGAGGCCATTACCCTCATACAATCCCAGGGCATCAGAGACCGGCCCGACCACTCCGCTATAGATGACGATCCCTTTGCCGCCCAATTCCGCTGCGGCCGGTTTGGATATGTCGGTGCAAATCAAGGCTGAGATATTGTTTCGCTCGAACGTATCCTTCAAGTGGTTGGCGTCGATCTGTCCTAACGAGGCGTAGGCGTTTTTATCTAAGTCCATAACCATCAAGTAGGGTGTTTGCTTGGAGTTACCGGTTACACCAGCGTTCAAATCCGGGGTCTCGGCGAAAATTCCAATCCGGCCGGCCGTGGCGGTGGTCATGGCCACCTGCTTGAATTTCTTATCCAGTCCGGTATTCAACGGTGTCCCCTGCTGGGTGAAACCTGCCGGCGGAACCGTGACCATCAAATGTTTACCACCGCGAAGCACCCCGCCGACAGCCCCGGTTTGTTGACTGGTAGCTTTAACAAAGCTCTTGATGTCCGGTGTGGCCGCCCCATTAATGGTGACAATCACGTCGTTTGTTTGAAAACCCACAACGGAGGCCGGCGGGCCTTCCACGTCAATGACCAATATTCCCTTGGTCCCGGCGAGCAAACCCATGGCCTTGACATCATTGGCCGACAGTTCATTCACATCCATTCCGACCCAGGCTCCTTCAATGGTCACGTCGGCCGGGGCCACCTGGGGAATATTCGGAGCTGCCAGGGATTGTTGGGCCATGGCCACATCCACGTCTTGGTACTGTCCCGCTCTAAAAATGTTCAACCGAATAGTTTGTCCGGGTTTGCTTTCTGAAATAAGAGATTTAAAATGCTGCACATCTCTGATGCGGGCGGCGCCCAGCCGTTTGATTACATCGCCGTTCTGAAGGCCGGCCTGATCCGCGGGTGAGCCGGGCGCAACATAACTGATGATCACGCCCTTCTTGTCAGGCAGATTGAACTGAACGACCATCACGGCATCGATATCCTGGATATCGGCCCCGATCCAGCCCGGATTTTGTGTCTGGCCTAAGTTGAGGCCCAGGGGCGGATTCTCAATTTTCACGTGGGCCGATTGTTTTTTGGCATCTCGGATAAATACTATTTTGACCACGTCGCCAGGTTGCCGGCTGGATAGCATCTGCCCCAATTGGGTCGTTCCGGCAACGTCTTTACCGTCAAATTTGAGGATGACGTCTCCAGTCCGCAACCCGGACTTCTGAGCCGGCGACATGGACACAACGGTCGTGATATAGCAGCCCGTGCCTGGGGCAAGATTGAATTCATTGGCAGTTGCCGCCGGAACATCTCTGAGACCCAACCCCAGGTATGGTCCGGTCAGCCGAGTTTGCTTGATCAATCGCATCTGCTGATTACCCAGCCCGGAAGGGAGAGTGGTATCGATTAATTGAATCTGGTCATTACCTATCCCGGCTGAGAATCGCTTTTCCGTCGGAGCCGGAGGATTATTTGCCCCCACAGGAGTCGGGGGATTATTGATCAATTGAATCTGCTCATTACCTATTCCGGATGGAAATTTCTTTTCCGTCGGAGCCGGGGGAATGTTGATCAGTTGGATCTGGTCATTACCTATCCCGGCCGGAAATTGTTGAATCTGGTGGGCCAATTGGTTGTTCTGGGGAACCACGGCCTGACTATTTGCCCCGTTGTCCGCAGGGACAGGGATGGGAGGGTTTTTGATCAACTGAATCTGGTCGTTGCCGATACCGGCCGGGAATTGC
>JADFYC010000237.1:0-1773 GCA_015233295.1 Deltaproteobacteria bacterium
AATGGTTAGACGTCCCTGGCGGTGACTTTGCTGAAGGTAATGGAACTTTTGCCGAGGGCGCGCCGAAGGGGGCCAAGGCAAAACATGATTCCGAATAAAAAAGAGATTCACAGGGATTATCAAGAAGTTATATTTCAGGAACGAATTCCAGGAACGCAAAAAAAATTTCCAATATTGTCGAATAGATAGAAAAAATGGACCAGGAACGACGTCAGGAACGTAACTGTGTAACTAGTTGAAACTTTTGAAAAGCTGCGTTCCTAGCCTTATTTTCGTTCCTATGTAACTTATGGATAACACAACTGCAAATCGTTCCTGAAATTGGTATGTATATACATACATCTCCCTCCGTTCCTGACGGGGAGATGAGTATGTCTTTAAAGGCGGCCGACATGATCGACAAAGAATCTTTAAAACTCGCAAGCCCAATTGACCAGGTTGCTAAAGCTTTGGGTCTGAAACTGAAGAGAACAGGAAGTTCCTCTTTATCCGGCAATTGTCCATCCGGCCACGGCAGTGAGGGCGGCGTATGCTTTACCCTGGACCTGAAGTCCCAGCCGGACCAATTGTTCCATTGTTTTTCCTGCAAGGCCGGAGGCGATGTCATTCAACTAGTCCGATTCGTCCAAGGGTCCTCGTTCAAAGAGGCGACCACCTGGCTGGCTGAGACATTCGCACCTCATTTGCTGACCGGTCAGAGCCGGGGCTACTACCGGCAAAATCGGCAATTCGGAAATGCGGCGAATTACGGAAACCCCACAATCCCGCAATTCAAGAAATTGGAAATGCCACCAGAACCGTGGCTGGCATGGGCGACCAATTTACAGGCCAGAGCGGCGAAGGCCCTGTTGAGTGACGCCGGGGGCAAGTATCGCCTGTACCTCGAAAAGCGCGGGATCACCACTGAAGCCATTGAAAGATTCGGACTTGGTTGCACCTTCAATAATGAGTTCCTCACCCGAGGCAGTATCGGTTTTGAGGATGACCCAGGGAAAAAGCTTTGTGTCCCAGGACCAGGGATTTTGATTCCGAACATCCGAAAGATAGACGGCCAGGACGTAACTATCGGGTTCAAGGTACGGCGGCTGCGAAAAGAAGATGTTTCCGGGTGGGGAAAATACGCTTCGATCAAAGCCACGGAATCATCCGGGTGCCTGTTGATTGGGGATAATCCCGAGATGCCGGTGACAATCTTTGAGGGCGAATTTGACGCAATCCTGACGGCTCAAATCGCCGGTGACCTGACGAATGCGGTTAGCCTGGGGAGCGCCAGCAATCTGCCAGATGAGGATGCTTTCTCTTTTATCAAGCGAAGTCCTTTTGTTCTGAACGCCCTGGACAGTGACAAAGCCGGAGCAGCAGCGGCCTGGAATGGTTGGGTGTCCACATTACCGAATAGGTATAGGCTTATGATGCCGACAAAACCAGATGGCGGACGCTTTAAAGACCCTGGTGAGTATTACCAGGCATGCGGGAATCTGCGGACGTGGGTCAAGGTCGGGTTAAAGTTGGCGGATAAAAAGCTGAATCTGGCCAAACCAGAGTCCAACCCATCCACCACCGAACCAGAACCGGTCACAGACGCGCCAAATGAGGCCAAACCAGGCCCACAAGAGGCCGAACCTCGGTCAGAGCCGATCACTTCTCAGCCGGACCCCATCGACGTCAAGAGATTTTTCACCGACGCCAAGATTGAACGATTCGGCTACTTAGACGGCCGCGGGGTGGTCATCGGTTACGGGGATATCATTGAGGATATGACCGCGGCCGATT
>JADFYC010000237.1:1783-5922 GCA_015233295.1 Deltaproteobacteria bacterium
AGAATCTTTATGGGTTCATGTTCCGACGTGCAACTTCTTTGTCACGAGCGAAGCCCATAAGGGATGGGGATGGATTGTTGGCGGAAAGCGGCATTTCCGGTTGACACCTGAAATTCTGGAAAACTTGCAAGGAAGGGTTGTTTCATCAATAACCAGGCCCGAGGTAAAAGCCAGGGTAATCGAAATTATGGCATGGGCAAACGATCACCTGGGGGACGCTTAATATGATCGTCACCACAAGCCTGGTTAAGCGAGTCATCAAAGATGAACCCGGCCTCACGATCAACGGCTATAAAACCCTGGATGCCGGATATTGGTCGGAGGACCACGGCGAGTTTTTCACTCCCGCTGGCATAGAGCATATCCAGCATTGTGTGGATTTTCTCGCCAGGTTCCAGAGCCGGGGGCGTGCGGCTGTAAGTTCCGTCGCTCTCAGGGATGAGGTCGCCAAAGTGATGCCGGATGTCGACATTCAACACGGATGTCTAATTGTCGCTGTTTTGCTCACCAGGTTGAGGTACAAACGTCGGCCCGACCGTGCTGATATTGACGTGTTTCTGCCCATTAAAGAATGGATGCGGCAGACGTCGCGGCAGATGTCCCTGTTGAGGCCATTGGAAGCACCATCATGAACATGAAAAAGATTACACCTGAATTTCTCGACAAGTTGGGCAAGGTTCTTGGCATGTTGGGCAGCGCCCATGACGGCGAGAGATTAGCCGCGGCCGACCGGGCAAATGCGTTGCTCAAATCGAATAATTTGACCTGGCCGGATATCCTGACATCGCGGACATCGGCCCCATATATTATGTCGGCGACAAGCACAGCCGGGCCGTATTCAAACTGGTTGTCCAAACTTGAGGGGATCAAACGCTGTTGGGCCGATTTGAACGGCTGGGAGAAAAATTTCGTTAAAAATGTTAGCAAGCAGATTCAAAAGGGTAAGCAGCCGAGCCCCAGGCAAAAGACGGTTCTGGATGAGCTTTACACCAAGCATGGCCGATAAACGGACCTTTAGCGTTCGACTGATTGACCGGAATCGCAGAGGAATATCAAGGGCAGGATACATATGTCAATTTTGACATAACCATCCAAGCGACAGAGCCGGCAGGCAACCCATTTTCCACCCTATGTAGAACCCATTAATTTGTTTACCATTTTTATATATCCAATCGGGTATAGACGGTTTAGGCCAAAAGGATGTTTCTGGGTTGTGTTCCAAAATGAAACACTTAATGTAACACACTGCAATAATTATTTATTTAGATCGACATCATTTTGTTTCACGGAGACATTATGGAACTGCATATAGATCCAGAGTTTCAATCATTCATTCCGGCCCTACAGCCTGACGAGCTTCATATGCTCACCGGGAGCATCCTAACCGAAGGTTGCCGGGATGCAATCTTAACCTGGAATGGGACTATCATCGATGGGCATAACCGCTATCAAGTATGTCGTAAGTATGATGTCCCGTTTAAGACCTTGGAAATGAAATTTGATTCGATTGACGCTGTTAAAATTTGGATTATCAAGAACCAAAACGCCCGACGGAATCTTAATGAGTCACAAAGAGCGATGTTGGCAGTGGAGCTTGAGCGGCTTTATTCCGTTGAAGCGAAGAAAAGAATGTTGGCCGGGAAAAAGGATGTAGCCGTGGACCCTGAGGCAAATTTACCTCAAGGTCGCAGACTGCAGGCCAGGGATGAAGCGGCTAAAGATATGAGTGTGTCTCCGAAAACCGTACAGCACGCCAAGACTGTTGAACAAAAGGGAGCGCCCGAACTGATAGAGGCTGTTACATCCGGGGGGATGGCTGTATCGGCGGCGGCTGTACTGACGCAACTTCCGATAGAGAAGCAAATTGAGGTGATATCCAAACCAAAAGCGGAGATATCAGAGGCCGTCAAAAATATTAAGCAGATCAAAGAGGCAACCCCTACACCGGCCACGTCGGAGGAGAGCACCGTCGCCTCTAAGCTCAATGCCACCAATGACAACATAGAATGGGCCAAGTGGACATGGAATCCCGTCACTGGCTGTTTGCATGGATGTAAGTATTGCTATGCCCGAGACATCGCCAATCGGTTCTTCGGTGAATACAAGTTCGCCCCCCACTTCTATCCGGACCGTTTGTCCGCCCCGGCCAACACCACGATTCCCGTCAAGCGGATTAATGAACCTGGCATTAAGAATGTCTTCGTTTGCAGCATGGCCGATCTTTTCGGCGACTGGGTAGATCAATCATGGATAGATCAAATCTTAGACGTCTGTAACCAGAACCGGCAATGGAATTTCATCTTCTTGACCAAGAACCCCAAGCGGTTGCCGGGTGTTATTTTCCCGCCTAACGCCTGGGTCGGGACCACAGTTGATACCCAGGCCCGCGTGGCGGCCGCCGTTGAGGCTTTTGGCCATGTCAAAGCCACAGTCAAATTCCTAAGCTGTGAACCTTTGATGAGTGGTTTGGAATTCCCTGACAACGATTTGAGCATGTTTGACTGGATTATCATCGGTGGCCGGAGCAAGACCAGCGGGATGGATGAGGGGCAGCCAAAATGGGAATGGGTGGAAGACCTACTATTTCAGGCAAAAATCCATAATTTACCGGTTTACATGAAGCCAAACCTCAAAGTCAGGTCGATGAGATATCCCGACTTAGGTTAGTCTCACCCGGCCCAGACTGGAGGGCTTTGGCCTAACCGGTTGCCAGGACTATAAAAACTTTTTATAGCGGCACCAGGGTATTACCCCGACGAGGCTCATTCTCTGACGCGGGGAGGGACCCAAATTTGTCCTTGTCTTTGCATAGAGTTGCTCTTTATTTAGATTGACTTATATTGCTTAATAGTGTATAATAACCATTGTAAATGGTGGGTGAATTGGTCAGCCACCTGGCAAACATTCGGATGTGTAGCACCGGGCCGACGGGTCTGGAGGAGAACGCATAATGGGTGATGATTATTCCGACAACACCGACTACGGGGGCGGTCTTGGCCAATCCCAGGGCGATTATGAGAAAGAACTTCAAAGGCGAAACCTTGATCCTTCTTTAATCGCCGAGCGGATGTTCCAGAAATATCAAAGGCCGCAACTCGAATCTTGGAGAAGCGGCGGGGCCAAAAATGTCCAGCAACTTGTAGCGGCCTTAAGTTACGGCCCGGAAGGGTTGACGCCTGAAATGGCGGCTGAGCGGGCATTTAGGACATTTACGCCGTCAAGTCAGTGGTATCGGGATGGTGGCCTTGGGCAGAAAGGCCAATCCGTTTTGGGCCAAGAGCCACCGGCACCACCAAAAGGGGGCGGCCAAAAATCCACCATGACGCCCAAAACAGGTGAAGGTTTGCTTTATCCGACGCTTCGTCAAAAAAATAGGTGGGAGGAAGGATGGACCGAGCGAGTGGGCGGGTGGTAACCGATCATCGAGGCCGAGACACTCTTTTCCTTTGGCGAGGCATAGCGCCAGATGGCCGGTGGAACCAAAATCGAAGCTCGATGGGACCATTTTCTTTTATCAGACCAGGTACTTGGGTGACGGGTAGGTTCATGAAGAGATCGTTAAGGGTTCCCTTTGGGGTTTTCAAAATGTCGGGTGAATAGACGCAGAGGGTATAATATATATACGGGTAGGGAGAGGGTACCGCGCCGAATGGCGGTGGGGTCCCCTAAGCCTCTGACCGCCCAGGCTAACCAGACAAGACAGGTCAGGCGGCAGGCAGGTAGAGGGACTAAGACACTGATCTGCGTGAGCGCAAGAATATATATATAGAGCGCCAGGTAGCGAAGCCGTTCCGGGTTTGGGAGGGACCCGAGACCGGGGTCGGGGGTAGCTCCTCACAGGCCAGGACGCAGCCACCACCGGCAGGACGATCACCCGGACGCAGGCAGACTGCCTTGCTCATGGCCACGTCCACCTGGTCTGCTACCTGGCAACTTTAACCGTCACCTTTTAATGGTTATTAGGCAGCTATTAAGCAATCAAACATTTTCGATTTAGATTGACATTTCCGTCGAAATGAGTTATTCTAAAATCGAAAGTTCAAGCAATTCCGCTGACTAATCAATCTATAGAGGTAGGGTGACTCCTTGATGAACGTTCAAGCGATCAGGCATTTCCACAGTCATATTAGACCATTGAC
>JADFYC010000238.1:0-385 GCA_015233295.1 Deltaproteobacteria bacterium
AACTGGAATCCTCACCTGTTGTCTCCGACAATGGGATTAGACACAGAACAAACAAAAAGATAAACAACTTTCGCATCAAAATCTCCATTTCTGTCTGGTTTGTGAATTCGGCCAGCCATTGAGAGGGACCTTAGCCGACAGGGTTGGATTCCGCCCAAGGAGACGCCGTGCCGACCCTGGTGACGGTATCGCAAAGGGACGATTGTGACTATTATGTATGCCGTTATCGACCAGATAACCACGGCCCCGCCGGCCCTGGGCGCATCATAGGACCAGTCAGGGTAGTCAAAGACCTGCGGGAGTTGATTCCAGCTTTGCCCGGCATCTTCGGTATAGAAAATGAAGCCGGCGTCAAAGGCATTGCCGGAGCCACCAGTCCCGACCA
>JADFYC010000238.1:450-5907 GCA_015233295.1 Deltaproteobacteria bacterium
TCCGATAGACTCCCGTTGTATCTTCAATAGCCCAGATAACATTGGGATCGCACTGGGATATGGAAATACCATACACGGTTCCATTCCGAAATCCCGGCACGGCTTGCCAGGTTTGGCCCCCATCGTTGCTTTTGAACAGACCGTCGCCGCCATAGGTCCCGGCGAAAACGATATTGCCATCGTTGGGGTCAACCGCGATGGAGACAACCTGCCCTCCGTAAAGCCCCAGGTCTGACCAGCCTGTGGCCGGAGATGGGATGCGGCTCACGGCCGGAACCGGCCGAGCCCTGTCTATTGCCTTTGGGGCCCCGGTGGCGACTTCAAACCGACCGATACCAGCATCACAGCCGGCCACACTGCCGGAAACGGAGGCCACGGCCCAGAAAGTGTAACTGCCTTTAACCGCGTCGGCCGGTAAAGTGAATTGTTTACAATTCACCCAGCTTCCGTCGGCGACATCAAATGTTACTGAATCCGTCAGGGTGGAATCATATTGCCCGTCCGGTCTAATTGTCCACCGCATGATCTGAGCTTTATCTCCGGAGGTTGGGCCGTTTACCGAAAAATAAACCCGGGCGAAAAGAACGGCCCCCGGTGAGACCTGAGACAGGGCCGGGCCATCTTTAGTGGCACTTACGTCCATCTTATAGATCCAGAGATGATCCGTTCCACCCTGAACAAAGAACTCACCTTTGGAATTAGTCAGTTCCTGTCCACCGCTGGAAATGCTGCCGGCCATGGTGTATTTGCCGGGAGCGAGCTCCGGCGGAAGATTAACGACGGGATGCCAGTACGAGTTGCCATCCTTGGCCTGGTAGGATCCTTTACACGCCAGGCCCGGTATTTCATTACCTTTCCCATCCGAAACTTTAATCAGGAAATCAACGTTCCCAGTGCCGACGACCGAAAAAAGCATGTTGAAGCAGACTGTCGAACCAGGCTGAACGAGGGGAGTGATACTGCCCTGATCATCATTGCCTGGACCAATGGCCGTTATCTTCACCGTCATCCCCAACACCTCACCGGCCAGGGACAAGATGATCAAGCTAACGGACAGAATTCTCAAAAGGTTCTTGACAGACATACCTATATCCTTTTCTCCCCCAGGTAAGCGACAGGTAGTTTAAACGCGTCAAGAATGACCTTATCAATTATACCCATTATTTAGCCATAAAACAAATTATTTTTGATATTGAGAGTGACAAAACCAGCGCCTTTGAACAGCCGATCGCATTTCCTACCGCCTGGATCGGCGCAACTCAGGCGCGGCCTTCTCCGCCGTTATCCGCCAATGACCCATTTGGCCTTAAATAATAGCCTGATATCCCAAGAATAAAAGAGCTAAATCTGACCAATTATTTTTTGACACAAGACTAAAATGATGTTATGTATTTATACTAGTATTAAAATATCCAGGCGGCAGACTGCGGGGACGACTCATAACTTGGGGAAACGATTAGGTAATGACGTCTTAATATACTTATAGATCCTTTGCCTGCATTCAGCTAACGCAATCACCTGGAAATAGCCGTTATCCATTTCCCCATAAGGCGAATACTTATTTGTTTTTGATAAGACGATTATCTTCGTCAGGGCCGGACTCTTTTACGATCCGCAACCGGCCCAGGGGTCGGTTAATAACTTCTATGGATGCAGCCTGGGCAGTGGGTATATGATCGGAGATACGGTGTTAGACTTGGCTTACCAGTATCGCTGGGGCCGGGAGGCTAAAAATATCTGGCTTCAGATTCCTGACGCCACAACGGACGTTGATCAGCACACGTTCTTGATGTCGGCTAGTTATCATTTTTAGTGGACTGGGCTTCGAAGCTAATCAAACGGCCCTGATTGAACTGATATCGGTAGTCCCGAAAAGGAGGATTGGGTTGAAAATACATCGGATAAACGGCCTGGTGATGTTTGCCGGTCTGGTGATGGGAGCGGCTCTAACGCTATCAACTGTGGTCTGGTCGGCTGCACCGGAGATTGAGAACGCCAAAGCATCTAAGCAACCCGCAACGCCCATTCCCCCGAATGGCAACATGGTCCTCATTCCGGCCGGGAGCTCTTCAACCTCTTTAACACCCGCTGGATCGTGAATTGGCCACGGGTAACCGTTGGCTATTGTGAATATTTTAACTTCACTTTTTAAAAAAACAAATGATAAAGCTTCATTAATTGCGTCCGTTGCCTGTTTCTGATCTTGCGGTAACGAAAAATTCTTATAAATAGCATCATCTGGGGGCTTGAAGGCCATAATATCCTGCATCCCATAGGTGCGTATTGCATCTCTAATAAGAGATTTATTATATTCCGGGGCTCTGACATCGATCAGCTTCTTTTCAATTTCTTTATCTTTATCGTCTGACTTTATATTATAAAAATAAGCAAGTAACTTGCTTCGATATAGAATAGAGTCACGAGATTTACTTCTGTCCGATAGATCGGCGTCATAGACCGGCTTTCCATTAATATATGGTCGTAGACCTTCTCGGAAAAGGCCAAATAACTCGAAGGGTTCGATCTTCAAATCCTTAATTAATTCACTTCCTGTAACCCATTTTGACATGCTTCCTCCGAATGTCCTCCTCCGAAAGCAAAAAGACTCCAGGGGAAGGGGATACTCGGAGGTATTTATCCCTTTATCGGGCCGGGTAGCTAATCCGACTCTATCCCTTGGAAACTTCGTTTGCGATCAAAGAAAAACCCGGTAGTCGATGTTCAGCGCCTTGCCCAGAACCTTGGCTCGCTCTTTACCAATGGGCCGCTTGCCGTGCTCCATCTCGGAAATGTGCCGTTGCGGAATTCCGGTTCGGTCGGCCAATTGCTTTTGGGTTAGTTCCTCTTTGCCCCGTGCGCCCCGCAGAGAAATAGCCGGCAAGTCCTCATCCTTAATTTCCGGGAAACACTCCCGCCAGGGCTTAGACTCGGGGACAAACTCAAAACCCAATGCCTTCATCTTATTTATGACTTCTTCTGTTTGTCCTCTCGGGATGATAAAGGTCACGAACTCTTTTTCATCAGTATGGTGCTTTTCCGTGCGTGCCAACATATTTGACCTCCACTATTTTGACCTGATCCTTAACAATCTCCCAGACGGCAACGTAGGTCGGGTGCCCTTTTTTGAGGTGACAATGGTACTGGCCACCACCCAAGGAACTGTAGTTATGCCAATTGAAACGCTTCGGGCCGTCACGCTCGATCTCTCGAATTAAGGTAATGAATCTATTGTATACCTTTTCAGGAAGTGTCTCTTTTTGCTTCTCGGCCTTATGCGATAGTTTGACTATCCAGGTTCTGGTCATTATATACCATTTTCAGGTATCAGGTCAAGTCTATTTCTTGACCAGCCGAAGCCGGTCAGTATTCGCCGTTATGGCCGATTTGATGATTTCCCCGGCCAGGTCGGAAGCTTGCTTCAATGTTTCGTCTCTCAAATGGGCGTACCGCTGAGTCATGGCCGGGGACTTGTGAGTCATAAGTTTTTGTAGAGTGTACATGTCTACCTGGCCGGACGAGGCCAACATGGTGGCCTAGACGTGCCTCAACCCATGGAGCGCCCGAAAGTCCTTGGGCAACCCGGCCCGGTCCCTGATCCGGTTCACTCGGGCCTTGATGTCTGTCCGCTGTTGCCCGTTCATCCCAGGGAACACATATGGGCTATCGCTGGTCCGGGGGTATGATAATAATACCTCTTTAGCCGATTCATTCAAGGGAATCTTTTGGTCCAAGCCGCCTTTGGGGTCGAGAAGCAGAACAAACCCTCGTTGCAAATCTATGTGGTCCCATTGCAGTTTGAACAATTCGCCTCGCCTCATCCCGGTAAACAAGGCCATCTTCATCATACTGCGCGGTATCGTCTTCACTTTTGTTGATCTCCTCCAGTAGCCGGGCCAATTGATCAGGCTCCAGGTCTTCCGTCTTGAGATTGTTCACCCGTGGCATTTCGATCTGAAAGCCGGGGCCGCCACATATGTGCTTCTTAACCCCGAAATTGATTATCCGGCGAAGAAGCTCCAGGACGTTTTTCACAGTGTTGGGGGCATGTTTTTTACCAATGGTAATTCTCAACTTATCAACTTCAAAGGGGACGAGTGTTTCCGGCTTCCGGTTGCCGAAGGTCGGCTTAATGTGAAGCTGATAGCGGTTTTCATCGGTGCGTAGGCCCTTCAAGCCGGGATGATGTTCTTTGTATGTCTGCCACAATCGGTCAAAGGGCCTTTCGTTTTTAATTGCGGCTTCAGCTTGTCGGCGCTCCTCGTTGCTCGGTTGGTCGTGTTCAATCCGCTTCGCCGGGATGATTGCCGCTTTGGCCGGGGTCATGTCATCCTGGTATTGCTTCCCGGCCTTTTCCTCAATCTGCTTGCCGTTCTTCCGGTACATAAAATAGGTCCGCTCGGGATTGCCTGTAGCCGTTGAAATGCCGTCCACGTAAAGCACGCCGGCGTATATTGTCTTGACTCGACCTTTGGCAGGCATATCTTGATCTCCTCATTAATTTAGTGGGTCCGTAGTAAGCAATAAATATGCCAGCGTCGATTTACCACCTTTTTTGATAAAAGATATACCCAGCACTCTACCCAGCACGGAAGGTATAATATCAGGTAAAACGGAGGACGTCAAGGGAAATGCCATCTCGGAAAAGTATCAATAATAAGTATGTGTTAGTACATAGAGGTAAACGCAAGGAACGTGTTATCTGTGGTCTCATAACCCGAAGGTCGTAGGTTCAAACCCTGCCTCAGCTACCAAAATAAAATACAATAAAATTGGGAGATTGACATAAATGTTAAACTTCCCATTTTTATTTCGTCCAAGTCGCTCCCCACATTATTCCTCACACCTTCGACAACTCCGCCACAGGCCAGCACCAAAAAGAATAGGCCAGATTCTCACCTGGCCTATTTCAATTTCGTTCCTTTATTCTGCGCCTCTGACGATCACAGCCCGCGCCGGGCCGGATAACAGAAGGAAAGTTCATCTATCCCGCCGCCCAGCGTTTCTAAGGCTGACCTGAGGCAGCCCGAAAGCCCAGGTTGAGGCCCGTGATGGTCGGGTAGCGGTCGAGGCGTTCAGCCGAGCGCAGGTTGGGGGCGTCGTTATTCCAACCACCACCCCGAACAACCCGGTTCGAGCCCGAATCAGGCCCACGGGTGTCACCACCAGCCGCCTCAGATTTGTCATACCAGCCACCATCGTACCAGTCCCAGACCCACTCCCAGACATTCCCGGCCATATCGTAAAGACCATACCCATTGGCGCTGTAATTCCCGATCGGGGTTGTTCCCCCATTACAGCCATAATAGTTCGCCCTACTGCAGGCAATATGATCACTATATCTACCCCCACTGCCGGACCAGGGATAGTGATGCCTATCCAGACCGCCGCGGGCTGCTTTCTCCCGTTCCGCCTCCGTTGGCAGCCGATACCCGTTGGACATCCACTTTACCATATCTT
>JADFYC010000239.1 GCA_015233295.1 Deltaproteobacteria bacterium
GGTTGAGCGAGTTAAATATCATGTTCTGTCTAATGACGAATTGAAAAGCTTGCTCTATGAGATCACAACGGAAGAAAAAATAAAGGAATTCGAGGAAACCGGAGACATAGATTTTGGGTATGAAATACCGGGATTGGCCAGGTATCGAGCCAATTATTTCAGGCAAAAAAATGGGGTGGGAGCGGTATTCCGGGAAATCCCAAGTGAAGTTCTGACGGCTGATCAGTTGGGTTTACCAAACGTAGTGAAGAAGTTGGCGACCCTTCCCAAAGGTATGGTTCTAGTTACCGGGCCGACGGGTAGCGGTAAATCGACCACCCTGGCGGCAATCGTTGACGAGGCCAACAAGATTCGGCGAGATCACATCATCACCATTGAAGACCCCATTGAATTTGTTCACAGACCTCAAGGTTGTATCATAAATCACCGTGAAGTCCATCTCCACACCAAGAGTTTTTCGGCGGCCTTGCGCGGGGCCCTGCGGCAGGATCCGGATATCATCCTGGTTGGGGAAATGCGGGATCTGGAGACGATCTCTCTGGCCTTGGAAGCATCCAATACGGGCCACCTCGTTTTTGGAACTCTGCATACGACCAGCGCGGCCAAAACCATCGACCGGGTTATCGATATCTTCCCGGCCAACCAACAGGGTCAGGTGCGGTCTTCTTTGGCTGACGGCCTCCGAGCGGTTATCGCCCAGACTTTGTTTAAGAGAATCGACAAAAAAGGCCGAGTGGCTGCGCTGGAAATCATGATCGCCACAACGGCCGTACGAAATCTTATCCGTGAAGCCAAAGTTTTCCAAATTCCTTCAGCCATCCAAACCGGTAAGAAATTTGGGATGCAATCCCTGGATGACGCCATCATGGAATTTGTTAAGAAAAAAATTATCAGTCCCGAAGAAGCCTATAATAAGGCCATCGATAAAAATAAGTTTCTGCAGTTTTTGAGCGCGCCCCCGGCCGATTTCACTGAAGCCTAGCGCCCGGAGCCGGCACAGAGTTCGTTGGTAAATCATACCTGAAGACTCTACACCAGGGCCCCGGGTCCCACAGCTTTCACACCAAGATGGTGAAGGCAAGTTTAGGGGTGAACATGACCAAGAATGAAATCGATCAATTCCTGACCACCATGTTGATATCCCACAAAGGGGTATCAGATCTGAATATCACCGTGGGGCGTCCCTTCCAGGTCGAAACGGACGGCGTACTCATGCCGGTGGAGACCAACCCGCCGATAGAAAATTTGACCGCTTTTCAAACTGAAATTTTTGTTTTGAATATGATCAACTCCGACCGGCGCCTAACTAAAAACCTGATTAGTGCCGGGTCGTGCGACTTGTCATATTATCTCCCCGGAAAAGCTCGCTTCAGGGTGAATATCTTTTCCCAACGGCAATGTTATTCATCGGTGCTGAGACGGCTCGAGACCATTGTGCCGACCATTGCCGATCTAAATTTGCCAAAAGTATTCCTGAACATCGCCAAAGAAAAAAACGGCATCGTGCTGGTCACCGGAGCTACCGGGAGTGGTAAATCTACTTCCCTGGCCGCCTTATTGGACGCAATTAATGAGACCCAGCCTGTTCATATCGTGACTTTGGAAGACCCGGTCGAGTTCGTCCATTCTCATAAAGTTGCCACATTTAATCAAAGAGAATTAGGCACTGATTTTGATTCGTTTGCAGGTGGGCTGCGGGCGGCCCTCAGGCAGGCGCCGAAGATAATCCTGGTCGGCGAAATGCGGGATCGGGAGACGGTGGAAATTGCCATGAGCGCGGCTGAAACCGGCCACCTGGTTTTTAGTACCTTGCATACAGTTGATGCCGGCCAGACCATAAACCGGATAATCGGTATGTTTGACTCCAGTGAAGAGAGCCAAATTCGAGTCCGCCTGGCTGATACGGTGCGATGGATTGTCGGTCAAAGGCTTTTGCCCAGGGTCGGCGGCGGCCGGGTGGCGGTTTTCGAGATCCTTTATAACAACATCCGGTCTAAAGAAGTTATCCTTAATGGTGAGAGTGAGAATAAGTCATTTTATGATATTATCTCCCAGGGCGAGACCCATGGCATGAAGACATTTGACAGCCACATCTTAGAACAATTTCAACAGAAAATAATTACTGATGAAGCAGCTATGGCCTATGCCTCCAGGAAACCGGTGGTCGGCCGAGGAATTGATTATATCAAGGCCTCCCGGGGAGAGAAGACAACAGATATTGAAGACCTGGGTCTGGACACAAGCTACAGTCAAAGTGGGACCACGGGACCAAAGGGGGCCAGAAGGCCCCGTACCTTGGGTTGACCGGTTAGCGACGAGGAAGAAGAATATGGTCGATCCGATCAAGATTTATGAGGACGATGAGAAACGAGTATGGAGATTACCTGCCAAAATTGCAATACGCGACTGAAGATCCCGGACGACAAAATCCCCCCCGACCGGCCGGTATCTCTTACCTGTCCAAAATGTCAGGGAAAGATATCTATTCAACCCAAATCACGACGGGAGACGGAAGAACCATCCTTTTCCCTTGATTATGTTAAAGACCTGGATTTTTTTGAAGAGGGGGCCAAGCCGGCGCTGGTTTGCGTGCTTTATCCGGCAACTCGGGATAAGGCCGTAACGGCCCTGGAAGAACTTGGCTACAAAGTCAGCCGAGCTAAGGATCCGCTGGATGCGGCCAACAAAGTCCGGTTTACCCAATATGAGGTTGTTCTGACGGATGAGACCTTCCCCAGTGCCTCGATGGAGGACAATCCCGTGCTTGACTACCTGGTCGACCTGCCCATGGCCATTCGGCGGAAGATTGTCGTTATTGTCTTGGTGGACAAATATCGGACCTTTGATAATATGGCCGCATTCGTCAAAAGCGTCAACGCCTTAATCAATAATAGAGATTCACAAAATTTTAAACCGATTATTGAAAAAATAGTTGCTGATAACATTCGTTTTTATAAGGTCTATCGTGAATGTCTCCGGGAGTTGGGCAAAAATTAGAGGAGACTTGGATCGTATTCACCCGATTTGGGATCCTAGGAATCAAAACATGAATGACCGTTTTAGAATCGAAAAAGTAAAAGTTGCCATCACCCTATACCTGACCCATGGGGCTGAGATGCCGGGATTTGTCTTTCTCAACCCATTTATGGGGGAACTCGGCATCAGGGAGTCTTTTCGAGATTCATTGAACAAGAAGGAACAATTTTTCCCTTTTTTGGCCCAGGAGACTAAGGGAGCTGTTCTGGTAAACCGAAAAAATATCGTCAGGCTCTCTTTGAGCCAACCGGAACGCACCATGAGTGAGGAGATATCTCGTCAAGAAAAAGTGAGTATCACTCTTTATGATGGGGTTTCCATGGAAGGGGTAGTGTTTGTTAATATGCCGTCGGAGTGCGGCCGCCTTTCGGATTTTCTCAACCAGATAGACCAGTTTATGTACCTGTCGTGCGGAGACGACGACTGGTTGATCAATACTGACTTCATCCGGTTCGTCGAGTCGTTATAAGATCGGTGGCCGGAGGTCTTTGATGGATAAGTTTATGGACCAGAGCGAACAATATCGAATAAGGATCGAGAATTGCGTCAAGACCATTATTGACATTCACCGGTTCTTGTGTAGTGAAAACATAAACCAAAATATTTTGGTGCAATTTGAACGGTTGGAAAATGTTTTCAACATGCTTGACACTGCCCAATTATCAGAAGTGGATATGGAAAAAATTGAAGAATCCACCAATAATTTGCTTAAGGAACTCTGTGTTCTGTTCGAACATCACGGCCTGCAAAATATTTATGACGAAACCAAACACTAGTCTCCAGGTTGGCATCTTGACCAGCGCTTGATGGGGCCGGTCGGAAAGTGGTCAATGTTTGCTCCGGGGGGGGTAACAGGTGGATTTTGCTCGAGTCCGACCGGGCCGGCTCAACTCAACATCAGGGTAGTTCAAGTTTTTTTAACCCTTATACCCAAGTCAAGCATTCCCAACGCCATTATTAGTAAGTTTTTTACTATGATAATAGGCAGTTTGATAGTATCCATGATACCGGTCGGAAACAAACGGGGAATCGTGAAGAACCGGTTATCCAAAGATATTGAAATAAAATTTGTACGACAATTAAGAATGCAGGCCCGCGCCGCCCGTAAATCGCGGTGTTTTTCCGAGCAAGAAGGGATTTTATTTTGAATATGGTTGTTGGCGTTTCCGACATGAAGGTAAGCAACGATTTAGAATCGGTTCTAATCACTTATTCTCTGGGATCTTGTATCGGTATAGCGGTTTATGATCCGGTAGTCAAGGTGGGTGGGTTATTACATTTTATGCTTCCGGAGTCGGAGCTTGACCCCGTGAAGGCTCAACATAACCCGTGCATGTTCGCGGACACGGGGATCCCTTTGTTATATAAGTCGGCCTACATGTTGGGAGCGAAAAAGCAGAGAATGCGGGTGATCGTCGTTGGTGGCGCCAAAATCATTGATCAAAAAGGTTTTTTTAATATTGGTAAGCGGAACCACATGGCTGTTCGAAAGATTTTTTGGAAAAACAACGTGGTCATTGATTATGAAGATGTCGGTGGAAATGTTAACCGGACTATCAGGTTAGAAACCTGTAGCGGGCAGGCCTGGGTGAAGGTTTCGGGAAAAAGCGAGATCAAGATATGATAGACCTTAAAGTTATCATTGGCAATATCGGAAAGTTGAAGCCCTTACCGCAGGTCGCTAATCGAATTATGGAACTGGCCGCGGATCCCAAGTCCTCTCTGGCCGAACTATCCGAGGTCATTAGTTATGACCAGGCCCTGACAGCTAATTTGCTTCGAGTTTGCAATTCCACTTATTTCGGCTTGAGCCGGCAAATCGAATCAATCCACCAGGCCGTTCTCATTCTGGGAATGGATCAGGTCGTTGACCTTATACTGCTGTCCGGAGCCGCAGAGAACCTGAAGAACGTCGAAAAAGGTTACGACTTGAGCAAGGGAGATCTGTGGCGATATTCGGTGGCCTCGGCTATTCTGGCCCGGGACATCGCTGAAAGGAAGGGCATCAGGAATAACCACATGATCTTTACAGCGGCACTTCTTAAAGATATCGGCAAAGCCGTGCTGGCCGACTGTGTGGCTGAATCATTTGAACAGATAAACAGGCTGGTCACCGAACAAGGTATGAGCTTCAGAGAGGCCGAAAAACAAGCTATAGGTATAGACCATGCTGAGTTGGGGGCAATGATAGCTCTGAAATGGAAGTTCAGCCCCAAAATGGTGGCCATCATAAAAAATCATCATCCTGCCGTTGATGCCTCCTACGATTATGATCTCGAAACCTGTATTATTCATTTGGCCGACATACTCTGCATGACCATGGGCATCGGCGTGGGTGCGGATGGGTTGGCTTACAGATTCAACCAAGAAATGATGGCGAAGTTGGGCTTTTCTGAAAGAAACTTATTTGAAATAATTGCTGCATTTGGTGAAAAGTTGCAACAAGTAGAGGAATTGATATCGCTTTCATAAGACGAATTACCATGGGTTGCATTAATTTTTAACGTCGTTATAAAAAATAAAATTCATTGGCTCTCGTTTTATGCGTTAGATCCGGCTAATCCGGGATGATCGATCATGTCGCGCCTATTTTATCGCGATGATACAGGATAAAAATGGAGAGCAGACAGATATGGCTTTTAATGTACTGATTGTTGACGATTCAGCTACGATGAGGATAGTCCTTAAAAAAACGATTACCGCCTCCGGATTCAAAATAGGACAATACTTTGAAGCTTCAAACGGCCGGGATGCTTACGGAAAGCGGTTACACTGTGACCGGGTCGGATCAAAACGTTTACCCTCCGATGAGTGATTTCCTGGCTTCTTTAGGCATCGAGATCATGATGGGATATCGGCCGGAAACCCTGA
>JADFYC010000023.1:0-3790 GCA_015233295.1 Deltaproteobacteria bacterium
TTATGAAGTCATCTTATCAACTCCTGGTCTTTTCCCTTGATGGGCGTCATTACGGGATCCAACTCTCTGCCGTGGAACGAGTCGTTCGAGCAGTGGAGTTGATTTCCGTGCCTGAAGCGCCGGAATTGGTGTCGGGTCTGATCAATGTCCAGGGACGAATAATTCCGGTTTTAAATATTAGGCAACGATTTCACCTGCCGAATCGCGACATGACTCTGACCGATAGAATCATCATTTCAACTACCTCCAAAAGAACAATAGCTTTCCTGGTGGATGAAGTGTTGGGTGTCTTCCAGCTTCCCCCGGAAAGTATCAAGGAAGGCCGGGGCATCTTTCCCAAACTGGAAAACTACCTCGAAGGAGTCGGCAAAATAAATAATGAGGCCATGTTAATCTATGATCTGAACAAGTTGTTTGCTGCCAGCGAAGATTATAACCCGTCATCTATTCAGGAACATCTTCAGGGCCAGTGATCATGACCAGAACCGAAATTCCAGATCAACTTATTTCTACTTTTAATGAATTCATCAGTTCACTCCTCGGTCTACATTTTCCTCATAAACGCCGTCAAGAACTCGTCAGAGGGGTGACGTCGGCGGCTCAGGACTTAGGTTTTAATGATGTATTATCATTTATTTACTTTGTCATGTCGAAAGAACTGTCACAGGAACAGCTTGGTATTCTGACCCACCACCTGACTATCGGAGAAACTTACTTTTTTCGAGACAAAAAATTATTTCAGGCTCTTGAAAATCACATTATTCCTCAAATCGTGATGTCGCGCCGGGGACGGACCAGACAGCACCTCCGGGTCTGGAGTGCAGGTTGTTGCACTGGTGAAGAACCGTATTCCCTGGCCATAGCCTTCGATCGGGTCATCCCCGCCCCGAAAGACTGGAGAATCAATATCCTGGCCACCGATATCAACGAAGGGTTTCTTCAAAAGGCCCGCCAAGGTATGTATTCAGAATGGTCATTCCGGGCACTGCCGGATCACCTGAAACAAAAATACTTCCGCCAGGGTGACGATTGCCGTTTTGAGATATCCCACGATATCAGGAAAATGGTCACTTTTAGCCGCCTTAACCTGGTTGACCGGACCTACCCGTCACCTCTGACCGACACAGAGAGAATGGATGTGATCCTATGCCGGAATGTGCTCATGTATTTCGCCGAGGAACCACGCGCTCAGGTGGTTAACCGGTTCTGCCGGTCGTTGGCCCCAGGCGGTTGGCTGGTGTTAAGCCCCAGTGAAGGGGATTTCGCCCGTCATTCCGGCTTGGTCCCAGTCAACTTTTCCGGCGTAACTGTTTTTAGAAAGACCGTTCAGGATCAGACATATCCCGCTTGTGCTTCTGCGGCCGTCAGACTGCCTGATCATCTCCAGCTACAAACCACCCAATTACCCATAAATATAAATCGTTATGGGGAAATGCCGGATCATGTTAAGGGTCGCCGCCCGCAAACGGTCAGTAGGCCCGGGAAGGAGGCCGACCGGGAAGCGGCGAAAGCAAAAAAGCCTGTGGGGCTGCCGGATATCCAGGTGGCTCTCCCGAAGGATCAAACCGTTTCCCTGGACGCGGATTCCCTGGCCTGTCAAGCCCGAGAGTGTGCCGATGCCGGAAGACTAACCGAAGCCGGCGACTGGTGCCGGAAGGCGATCCAGGCCGAAAAGTTGAACCCGGCGAATTACTATCTCCTGTCTTCCATTTTGCAGGAACAAGGTTTCATGGAAGCATCAATTAAGGCTTTGAAGCAAGCCATTTACCTCGACCCAGGGTTTGTTCTGGCCCATGTGGCCCTGGGGCATATCACCAGAGGCTTTGGCAAACTCGATGATTCTCTGAGACATTTTCAAAGCGCTTTGACGTTGCTGAAATCCATGAATAGTGAAGACGTGCTACCCTATTCCGACGGCCTGACGGTTGGTCATCTGGTCGATCTGGTCCGATCAATGATTCCCGGTGAATGATTATGATGAAAAAATTTGACTGTGATGATAAGATAGACCGGAGCCATGGCGGAACTTGGGAAGATCTCCGGGCGCGGCTCAGAGCTGCCCAGGCAGCCGTTGAGACAGGATTTGAACCCGACTCGGAGCAGGAAAAGACTATTCTTAAAGAGCGCGCCCGGCGCCTGGCTCAGGAGATCACCGAACCGGAAAAAGCCCGGGACTTTCTGGGAGTAGTAGGATTCTATCTAGCCCAGGAAAGATATGCCATTGAACTAACCTACGTGGCTGAAGTCTATCCGCTTAAGGATCTGGCTCCTCTACCTCAAACGCCGCCTTTTGTCCTGGGCATCTTCAACGCCCGGGGGCGAATTATCTCGGTGCTGGATATCAAGAAACTGATCGGGCTTCCTGATGTCGGGCTGACCGATTTAAACCGGGTGATCGTGCTTCACTGCGACGACATGGAATTCGGCGTTCTGGCTGACAGTATCCTCGGGGTCAAATTGATCCCGGTAGATACTCTGCAACCTTTACTGCCCACCCTCACCGGAGTAAAAGCAGATTATTTCCGGGGCGTAACCGGAGACCGGGTCGTCGTCCTTGACGGGAAAAAGATATTGACGGATCCCAAGATCATCATTCATGAAAAAATTTAATCTGGATTGCGGGTTGAGAACATTTTGGGCCAGGCTTTTCACGCGGATGAACCGGAAAGTGAAGTTTTAATTTTAGACGGCCATACTTGTCGAACATGATCGAACTACAATCGAGATAAAGGAGCAGGATAACATGATCCAGAGGTTGAACTTACGGGCCAAAATCGCCGGTGGCTTTGGGCTGGTGATTCTTTTGTTCGTGGTCTCTTCCCAGGTGGCCTGGCATGGATTGGGCAATATGACGGCCGGGTTCGAGTCATATCGGGATATGGCCCGAAAAACGAGTATATGCACTCGTCTTCAAGCCGAAGCGATCAACGCCCAGGTCAACGTAAAGGACTATGTCATCACGGATAATGAAGCTCATATTCAACAGTACAAAGATAATTTCAAAAAGGTTAACGACCTCATTCGTGAAGCCAGGAGTGAAATAAAAAACCAAGCCCTGCTGGCTAAGGTCACCGCGGCCGAGGGGAAACTCCACGAATATGGAAAAATTCTCGACATGGTGGTCAATTTGTCACGACAGCGCAAAGAACGGTTGGTCACTGCGGCCGTCCATGGTTCGGAGATCGAAAAGTATATTACCGATCTTATGTCCTCTGCCTTTAAGAACAAGGACCTGGCTACCGTCTCCTACTGTGGTCAGATGTTGCGGCATTTTTTGTTAACCAGGTTCCACGCGGTTAAATTCATCGATTCCGGGGATCAGAAGGAAGCAGATCTGACTCACGCCGAACTGAGAAAAGCCAATGAGTATTTCGACCTGCTTGAAAAAGCGGCGGATACTCCCAGCCGTCGGGAAACATTGGCTAAGATATCACAAACGGTGAAGGAATATACCACTGTCTTGGAGTCGTTGCTTAAGGTGACGATAGACAAGAACATGCTCACTAAAGATACTCAAATTCACACAGGAGACAGTATCGAAGAAAACCTCAAAGACCTCAGACTCGCGTTCAAAAAAGAGCAGGATGAACTGGGGATGAAACTACACGCGGAAAACGACAATACAATGCGCCTGGTCGCCATCTCTTGCACCATTGCCGGATTCTGCGGGATATTTTTGGCCGTTTTCCTATCTTTGGTGGTGACCAGGCCGATCAGGCAAGTTGTGGCCGGGATGAAAGACGTGGTTCAGGGCGAAGGAGATCTCACGACCAGGCTCAAAGTGAACAGC
>JADFYC010000023.1:3816-19075 GCA_015233295.1 Deltaproteobacteria bacterium
GGTTTAACAAGTTTTTGGAAAACCTTCAGGATATAATAAAGAACATTACGTTCGACTCCGGTGAGGTGGCCGAATCATCCCGCCAAATTTCGGCCACGGCGGCTCAACTGAGTGCCAATGCCGCAGAATCATCCACCTCTTTGACCGAGATGACCACGGCGGCCGAAGAACTAAGGCATACGGCTCAGCTTTCTAATGATAAAGCGGAACAGGTAATGACCAGATCGGAGAGGGTAGCGCAAATTGCGGACAACGGCCGAAAAGCCACCGTGGAGACAGCCGACGGCATGAAACATATTGCGGATGAAATGGAATATGTCGCTGAGAGTATAATGAAACTGAGTGAACAAACCCAGAGTATCGGCGAAATCATCAGCACGGTAAACGATCTGGCCGATCAATCCAATCTCCTCTCGGTCAATGCTTCTATTGAAGCAGCCAAGGCCGGAGAGCATGGCAAAGGCTTTTCCGTGGTCGCCCAGGAGGTAAAATCCCTGGCCGAAAGATCAAAAGAAGCCACTACCCAGGTCAAGAACATATTGGGCGAGATTCAAAAAGCCACCAGTGCCGCCATCATGGCGACGGAACGCGGGAGCAAAGCAGTAGAAGCTGGAGTAAGTCTGTCGTCACAGGCCGGCCAGGCCATAGAATCATTGGCCGGTAATCTGGCCGAATCGGCCCAAAGCGCCATCCAAATCGCCGCTTCAAGTAGAGAGCAATTAGCCGGAATGGATCAGTTGTCCATCGCCATAGAGAACATCAAAGAAGCCGGGATCCAAAACGTTGATGTCGCCAGAAAGTTAGAAAGCGCCATCCGAAATTTAGAAGAAATGGGACGACATCTTAGAAACCTGGCCGGCAGATTCAAAGTCTAAATCGATTTTCAAACCGATTAGGACGTCGAGATGTCTCAATCCATCCCAATTCAGTCTACCCGTTGGTTTATTTCGGGCCATAGGGACTGTTATGAATGAAGAAGAGTTCCTGATAAAACTCCGCGCCGCCTTCAAGGCCGAAGCAGAAGAACGTCTCAACGCCATGTCCTCTTGTTTAATGGAGTACGAGACATCCTCTGATCCGGAGAGACAACAATCACTGATCGAAGAGGTGTTTCGAGAAGCCCATAGTCTCAAGGGCGCGGCCCGGACGGTCAATCTTGGGGACATCGAGAACATCTGTCAGTCCATAGAAAGTGTCTTTGCCTTATTAAGAAAAGGCGAGTTACAACTATCTCCTGAGATATTTGACGTCCTTCACTTATCCCTGGATATTATTAATGTCCTGCTCACCGAATCCACCTCCGGCCGGCCTACCCCGGAACCGGCTGAGATATCTTCTCTTATCCTCCAGATTGAACAGCTCAAAAAGCCGAAAGAAAACCGTCCCCTCTCGACCCCGGCCCTGCCGCCGACCGATTCGCCTAAAACCATAACTACATCTGATCAAGAGACAAACAGCGAACAACCTCAAGATGAATGGCCCTCAGATTATACTTGCCAACCAGCGCCCGATCCTCCTGATCAGCCCAAGTCTGATCTCTGGACCCAATCTTGTCAGGCCAAACCATTGGTGTCTGAGACGGTCAGAATATCTGCGTCTAAACTATATTCTCTGAGAATAAAAGCGGAAGAGTTGATCGCCCTGAAAATTGCCGCCAATCAACAGGTGACTCTGCTGAAAAGCACGACTCAATCCGTTGACCTGTTGCGAACCCGGTGGCTGGCCATAGAGTCCGAGTATCGCTGGCTCCGCCGACTAGTCACCAAGTCCGACAGCCCCAAAGGGAATCATCTGAATCTAAACAAGCTGGCCAAGATACTGGAATATCTGGAATGGAACCGGGATCAGGCCGGTTATTTGGGACGGGAGCTCAAAGCTCTGGCCAAAGCCGCAGACCAGGATAGTCACACCCTCAGACTGATGATCGACGATCTGGTGGAGGACACCAGAAAAGCCACCATGCTCCCATTTAACACTCTTTTTGACATACTCCCCCGAATAGTCCGTGATATCTCCCGGGATCGGGGCAAAGAGGTGGACCTAAAATTTCAAGGGGGCGAGATAGAGATAGGCCGCCGGGTCCTCGAACGAATAAAGGACCCCTTCATCCACCTTATCCGCAACGCAGTCGACCATGGCGTAGAACATCCGGACCAGCGTGAAACCAAAGGCAAACCCCGCCGCGGGACCATCGACATCGTCGTTTCCCAAAAAGAAAGCAATAAAGTCGAGATCGTCTTTTCAGATGACGGCCAGGGTATTGACCTGGTGGAGATTAAAGCAGAAGCGGTCAAACGCGGGTTCCTAACTCAAAATGAAGTCGCCCAGTTGACTGATCAAGAGGCCCTATCTCTGATTTGCCGGCCGGAACTCTCCACCAGTTCGATGATAACTACTATTTCGGGCAGAGGTGTGGGTATGTCCGTCGTGAAGGAGAACATCGAACAACTTGGGGGCCAGTTGGCCATCACCACCAGTGTCGGGCGGAGCTCTTCTTTTAAGATGGTCTTGCCGTTGACCTTATCTTCTTTCAGGTGTGTCTTGGTCCAGGTGGCGGATCAAATATTTGCCCTGCCCAGCGCCCATATTCAGCGAGTGTCCCGGGTATCTCCGGAAGAGGTCCAGACTGTGGAAAACAAGGCCACTGTTTTATTGGAAGAATGGCCGGTATCTCTGGTCGACCTGGCCGATGTCTTGGAACTGCCGTTGGTCGCCGACAAAAACGTAGAATCAGCCTTTTTCCCCATCGTGGTGGTGGAAACGATTGACAAAAAAATCGCGTTTAAGGTTGATGAGATCCTGGGCGAGCAAGAAGTCCTGGTCAAAAGTCTGGGCAATCAACTTAGCCGGGTCCGAAACATCGCCGGAGCCACGGTGCTTGGTTCTGGTCGAGTTGTGCCCATATTAAACATTCATGATCTGATGAAATCGGCATCAAAGCCCGGTCCGGTGCGAGTTCAACCCCTGGCGGCTAAAGACAAGACAGCAGAGAAAAAGAGGAAGTCAATCCTGGTGGCCGAGGATTCCATCACCTCGCGGACGCTGATCAAAAATATTTTAGAATCAGCCGGTTATGTCGTCAAGACGGCAGTCGATGGAGTCGACGCGTATTCCTGGCTAAGAACGGATGATTTTGATCTGGTAGTCTCAGATGTAGAGATGCCTCGAATGAATGGCTTTGATCTAACATCAAAAATTCGCCTGGACAAACGTATTGAGGAGATTCCGGTTGTGTTGGTCACCGGCCTGGAATCCCCCCAGGACCGAGAGCGAGGCATCGACGTGGGGGCTAATGCCTATCTCATCAAAAGCAGTTTTGATCAAGGCAATCTCCTGGACATCATCCGTCGGCTTATTTAACCCGAAAGAGAACTTATGATCAAAGCCTTGATCGTTGACGACTCGGCCACCATGCGAGAGTATATCCAACATCTCCTGGAGAGAGACGGCCGGATTAAAGTGATCGGCACGGCCCAAGATGGAGCCGAGGCCGTTAGGCTCGTGCCGTTATTACGGCCCGATGTGATCACCATGGACATCGTCATGCCCAAACTCGACGGCATTGAAGCTACCCGAAGAATCATGGAGTCGAATCCGGTGCCCATCATCATCGTCAGCTCCATCTGGGACCCGGAGGAAGTCAGAAATACCTTCAAGGCTATGGCGGCCGGGGCAGTAGCCGGGGTAAGGAAACCCGCCGGGCCGGGACATCCCGAGTCTGAACCGGAGGTGGCCAAACTAGTCCAGATGGTGACATTGATGTCCGAAGTCAGGGTCATCCGACGCCTGCCCAGGGCAATACGGGACCAGGCTGGGGCGGACGCGATCTCCCGAGTCATGCCCCGAACCGCGAGCCAGGTGTTCGAACTGGTGGCCATCGGAGCCTCTCTTGGCGGCCCTCCAGTCATTCAACTCATCCTGTCTAGATTGTCCCGAGATTTCCCGGCACCGATCTTGATCGCCCAACACATCAGCCCGGGCTTTGTCGAGGGATTTGCGGACTGGCTGTCATCTTCTACCGGTCTTCCGGTCCACCTCGCCGCGGCCGGAGAACGGGTCAAACCAGGACACGCCTACCTGGCGCCCGATGATTGTCATATGGGGATTACCTCGGATGGTCGATTGATGACCAGCAAAGCTCCGCCCGAAAACGGTCTCCGCCCGGCCATCTCTTTCCTTTTCCGTTCCGTGGCTCAGGCTTTTGGGCCGCGGGCCATCGGTGTGCTCCTCACCGGCATGGGCAAAGACGGGGCGGCGGAGCTAAAAATAATGCGGGACCATGGAGCTATTACTATGGTTCAAGACAAGGAAAGTTCTGCCATTCATGGGATGCCCGGGGAGGCGATCAGGCTGAATGCCGTCACGCATATTCTAACGCCGGAAGAAATAGTCAACCAATTGATTTCATTGGTTAATCACACCAATTAAGGAGTGGTTTACCGGATTTTAGGGATTATTAAAGCCAGGTGAGGAAGACATGGACTTATTGGCCAGCCAGGAAGGAAGCACCGCAACTATATTAATTGTAGAAGATAGCGCCACCCAGGCTCTCCTGTTACAATCTCTTCTTGAAGGGAACAACTACCGGGTGGCGGTTGCCGGCAATGGTCTGGAGGCATTGGAATATTTGGATGACCATGCCCCTGACTTGATTATCAGCGACATCATTATGCCTCAAATGGACGGCTATGAACTCTGCCACCGGATCAACCTGGCCGAGCACTTGAAGGACATCCCGATCATAATGGTCACGGCCATGTCAGAAAAAGAAAAACTACAGTTAGCCTTTGCCGCCGGGGCGATGGACTTTATCGCCAAACCGGTGGACAGGACGGAGCTGTTTGCCAGAGTGCGGTCCTTGCTGAAACTAAAGTACGAGATGGACCGGCGGAAGGCACGGGAACAGGAGCTGCTGGAAGTGACCAAACAACTCCAAGAGGCGAATCTGATGTTACAGCGACTATCCGAGCTTGACGGGCTGACCAATATCGCCAACCGCCGCTGTTTTGATGTCTACCTGGATCAGGAGTGGAGGCGCGCCACCAGAACCGGCAGTCAGTTATCAATGCTCATGATAGATATAGACTATTTCAAATTGTACAATGACACCTATGGCCACCAGGCCGGCGATGAATGTTTGAGGAATGTGGCCACGGCCTTGAATCACACTCTAAAGCGGGGTGGAGATTTTGCCGCCCGTTATGGTGGCGAAGAATTTGCGATAATCTTGCCCGAAACCGATATAGCCGGCGCCGTGTTTCTGGCCCAGACCATTCGAACCAAAGTGGAGGAACTGAAGATAACCCATGCCTCGTCTGAAGTCAGCGATCAGGTGACAGTCAGTATTGGTGCCGCTTCTGTCGTACCTGAAAAAAATCTGACCAACGCGATATTGGTCACTACGGCCGACCAGGCCCTATACCAGGCCAAAAGAAATGGCCGCAACCAGGTCCGGTGGACATTGATGTAATGATTTTCCGGTTGTCCTAACTAAAATAAGACCCTTAATAAAAACAGGCGTCTTCTCTTTTCTTCTTTCTTGATCCTTTGGGTTAGGCATTTTCTTTACTTCAATTAATAAGTAGGTTCAGGGTTAGAGAACCCCTATTCCGGCCATATCACCTAGTCCTCACTCCTAAACAAAAACTCTTGCAAACAGACAACGATCTCCTGTTCGATGGATTGTAGTTTTTCCTCGGTCGCGTCGGGCAACTGGGCCATCTCATCCCGGATCAATTGCGCCGCTTGTTGTGGAATGCTTGAAAGAATGGCCTCTTGATGTTCCGGCGGCATCACCTTCAACGCCAGACTCAAATTGTACATCCCGATGTGATTGAAAACTCTTTTGATTCCATCCGGTTTAAGTCTTGACAGATCATAAAGCGATACCTTCGGCATCCTTTTCGGCATGGCCTCGCTTTTTCTTTCCCCGGCCTCGGCAGCCTGGCTCGGGGCATCCGTCGTGTCGTCCAGCAGGCTTTCCCACTCCCCTGAGAATTGGTCGATCAGGGTCTTATCATTGAACCCCTGCTTGTTAAGCCAGGCGGAAATCCCTTCCCTATCGAAATAGATATGCCGGTCCGGGATTTGTCCTACGGATAGTTGATCAAGCACATCTTTTTCAGAGATATTCATCATTCCCGCCAGCTCAGCTAAATCGACAAACGCGTTTTCCGGAAATAGATCCTCTCCCGTCTCTTCCAGACGCGCCCTTAATTCCTCAACCCGGTTCACAAATTTCAAATAATTGACCAACTGCAATCCTAGCCGCCCTTCAGTCGGGACTAATCGAATCAGGTTTATATCCCGGAACTTAGTGAACAGGCTGTCGACCCTCGAGCCGGGGACGTTCATGATCTTCTTAATTCCCTCTCGGGCCAGTCCATGGGGGATAATGTCTTCCAGTCCGCATTGACGAAGCAAGGACGACATCAGGTCCAAAATCATCGCGGCCCCCATCAGAAAATCCCGCCCGGCTATCCCCGATAGTATTTCGGTAGTATGGATCAGTCGATTAACCAAAGCCACGACCAGGCTTTCCACGATCTTAGGTGACCTTGCCAAGGCGATCATCAGTTGATCTTTAGTGATATGTATTAATTCGGTATATTCCAGGGCCGTAGCCGTGGCTGTTCGCTTGACGGTATTGATCAGGGCCATTTCCCCAAAGACCTGTCCCTCTCTGAAGACTCCCAACACGACCTTCCGACCCAAAATCAATTTCGAAATCTCCACCGCGCCCATTTTGACAATAAAGGCCGCATCTCCACGGGAATTCTCCTTAAAGATGACCAGCCCTTTGGGATAAGCCTTAGTGGTGAAGCTCGTTTTGCTCATATCAAGTAGCCCGATGTTGAATTCTGTGTTCGTCATGTCGCCGAGGAGTCAGCGGGCGTAAATGTTTTCAAAGCCGGGGATATCACAGTGTAATATAAAACAATTGTTGATGAAAGGATGGGTTGCCTAAAATGAAAGTTACCAAACAACACCGGGTAAAGTCAAATCAAATGTAGCCTTAAACAGGAGCCGGTCCCGACTAAACCCTATTTCAAGGCATTCGGCTAATTTTCCCTTTATTCGGGTCAAACCGGGGCACGGCAAATTTAGGCCATCCAATCTTGGCGGTTACGGTAAATAATGCCCGGCAGGCAATTGTTGCCGCCTCTCATCAACTCCAAATAAGTTGATATATTGGCGAGATCACTCCACGGCAAGATTTGGCGCGTTACTTGCTAATCAAGCAACTAACTAGACTGCATCCATCAACTGTGATCAGGAGGGACCAGCCATGCTGCCATATCTATTCAACGTCGGCCATGCCGCACTCGCCCGAACCAATCTGTCGGACAACTATCCCGACCACGACGCTACATCCGACCATTTCCTGGGCGCCCACCTGGAGCAGATGTCTAAAAAAGAACTCATCGCCCTTATCCACCAGCAGGCCCGGGATGCATCAAAAAACGGGGCCAGACTGGCCACATCGGAAAATGAGTTGGCGGAAAAGGACGCCGAATTATCCAAGCTCAAGCAGTCCCTGGTCCGGGCTAACCTGAAACTGCATTATGCCCAGGAAGCCGGACAGGCCGCAGAACAAGCCAAAATGAATTTTCTGACCGCTATGTCTCATGAATTGCGTACTCCGTTAAATGGCATCATCGGATTCTCTCAGATTCTTGAGGATGGCTATGCCGGCTGCCTGACCCCCAGACAAAATGAATTCGTTCGTGATATTCATCAATGCGGAAGTCATCTGGCTGACCTCATCAACGATATCCTGACCTTGGCCGCCATGGAAAAGGAGACTCCTAATTTTTCCATGACATCCCTGGAGGTCAAGCGCCTCATCGAAAAAGGTCTGGAATCGGTAGATGATCTGGTCACCGGACGTGATCTTCAATTTGATATAAAGATATCCGAGGAGTTGAGTGGCCGAAGCATTTTGGGAGATGTACCCAGTCTTAGCAGAGCCATTTCCCATGTCATATCCAATGCTATTAATTTTACTTTCGACCAGGGGAAGATCACTATTGAAGTCAGCCTCAACGAAGGCCAATTAGTTATCGGTGTCGCAGATACGGGGATCGGCCTGGCCCCCGAACACCGGGAACGGATATTTGATCCATTTTATCAAGTTCGGAGTGGAATTTGTGGCAAGTCGCCCGGCCTGGGCCTGGGCTTAACTCTGGCCCGCCGGATCGTGGAATTACATGGCGGAAAACTCTGGGCGGAGAGCGAAGGGGAAGGAAAAGGCTCCAGGGTCTATATGCTGTTACCTTTAATCATGCCCGTGGCTTGATCCTACTGGTGATCTTAAGAAATGTTAATCCCGGATGGCGGAGACCACCTCTTCGCCATTTCAAACATCAAGATCCCCCCCGCCACCGAAACGTTCAAGGACGGCACTTTGGGATTCAACGGAATCGTGACCAGGTAATCGCAGGTCTTGGCAATCAGCGGCCTCAGTCCCTTATCTTCACTGCCCAGGACCAAAACCATCCGCTCGGCATAATCCGTAGCTCGATAGTCAACCCCGTTCTGAACCGTGGCCCCGTAAATCCAAAACCCGGAATCTTTTAACTGCTGCAGGCTCTGAGCCAGATTCGGGGCCCGCACTACCGACACATGGGCCAGGGCGCCGGCCGCGGTCTTCTGGACAGTGGGCGTGATCAGGGTACTCCGGTGGGTGGTAACAATGACTGCCTGGACCTGGGCCGCCGCGGCCGTCCTGATCAAAGCCCCCAGGTTGTGAGGATCAGTAATCCCATCCAAGGCCAGCAAAGCAAATGGTCCGGACACGGCAGAGACCCGGCTTAGGACATCTTCCATTCCAACATACTGATAAGGCGCGACCAGGGCCACGACCCCCTGATGTAGAATCTCGGGATACTTCTGATCCATCATCCGCCGCGGCAAGGTGGCCACCTTAATGTGGTTCATTCGAGCCAGCTCAATAATCTTATTTAATCGTTCGTCACGCCTTTCGGCGGCTGCCACGATCTGGTTAATCTGATCAGGTATCTCCTTGAGGGCTTCGAACACGGGATTTATGCCGGCAATCAGATCGGTCATATCGCCTCATCCCAATGAAGAAGAAGATCCTCAACCTTGGTGGCGCAATGGCTCACCCGAAGACGTTCCGCAGTGAATATGGATAATATTTCCATTAAGGCTCGGTCGACTTCCTGGTTAATGATCATGTAATCAAATTCATTAAAGAACTCTATTTCCTGGCGGGCGTTGGCCAGCCTGAGTCTCAGGCTCTCCGGGGCCTCGGAGCCCCGCCCCGTTAGTCGGGCTTTAAGTTCATGAAAAGAAGGCGGAGCAATCATGATATAAACGGCTTCAGGATAATGTCGTTTAATGTTTATAGCGCCCTGGATATCTATATCCAAAAGCAAATCCCGGCCCTGCTCCAGGCTCCGGTTGATCATAAACTTGGACGTGCCGTAATAATTACCGTGCACCCGAGCCCATTCGACAAAGGCTCCGCTCTCGACCATGGTATTGAATTCTGCTTTCCCGACAAAAAAATAATCCTGCCCCGGCACCTCTCGCTGCCGTGGAGAGCGGGTCGTGTGGGACACGGAAAAATCGACATTCTCCAATTGCCCCAGGAGACGCCGAATAATGGTCGTCTTACCGGTACCTGAAGGAGCGGTAATCACGTAAAGTTGTCCGGCCACGCTCATCCTTCCTTATCTTTTGCTTTTTCCTTAGACAGGACATCGGCCCCAAACCGCTGGGCTATGGTTTCAGATTGAATCGCCGATAGGATAACATGATTACTGTCGGTAATGATCACCGACCGGGTTCTCCGACCCATGGTCGCGTCGACCAACCGCTTGGCGTCTTTGGCCTCCTCCTTGAGCCGTTTCATGGGCGCAGATCCTGGATTGACAATGGTCACGATCCGGTCTATGACCACAAAATTACCAAAACCGACATTAATGAGTTTGCTTTCCATAGCCCACCGGTAAAATTACAATAATCAGAGGCCGAGTTCAGACGTTTCAAGCTGAGTTTCATTGTAACGATATTGCCTGCATCCTATTCAATGTTTTGGACTTGCTCCCTGATCCGTTCCAGTTCTCCCTTAATCTCGACCACGACGTGGGAGGCCGCGGCGTTGCCGACTTTCGACCCAATCGTATTGGCTTCCCGGCCCATTTCCTGAATCAAGAAGTCGAGCCGGCGGCCGACCGGTTCCGGCAATTCCAGAAAGTGGCGAAACTGGTGGATGTGGCTCTTTGACCTGACCAATTCTTCAGTGATGTCGCTTCGTTCTGCAAAGTAAGCCGCTTCTTGGAACAGCCGTTGCTGGTCAATCTCCGTTTGTCCCAAAAGCACCTTCATGCGCTCCCCCAGCCTGGTTTGATGCAACTGGAGCACCTCATCGGCGGTCTTCTCCAACTCCCCCAGCAGGCTCAGGATGCGGTCGAGCCGGGAAATGAGATCATCGGCCAGGTTCCGCCCTTCGGCCTGTCTCATGATATCCAGGTTATCAAATGCTTCATTCAAGCAGTCCTGAATCACCGGCCAGGCGGCATCCACGTCTTCATCATTCCGCTTCGGGACGACAATATCATTTACCCGGAGCAAATGGACCAGTTCCACCTTGTCATCCAGTCCCAGGGCCTCGTTGAGCGAACTGAGGGCCGCGTGCAATTGCCGGGCTAAGGGCAGATTGACCTCAAAAGCGTCGACCCGATCCGGTAGGGAGTCGGTGGTGATGGTCAAATCTACTCGCCCCCGGTCTATCCGGGCGGCTGCCACTGCCTTGATCCGATCCTCCAGAGCATAGTATTTCCGTGGCAAATGTAAGCTGACATCGCGGTGACGGTTATTAACCGTCTTTATCTCAATCGCGGTGTTGGAATCGCCCTGGCTTACCTTGGCTGAGCCAAAAGCCGTCATACTCCGAATCATGAACCATCCTTGCCTGCCGTTGTCCGGCTTTGCACTTCTTTAAGTTGATAAATGTAGATGCGTCTGATGCGATGAAATGCGATCAGCAGTTCTTCCGAGGCGTAATCCGGATATGTCCAGGGCAAAGGCTGGTATCTCCCTTGGGTGAACAGCAAAGTTAAATCCGCGTAGATACCTTTGGTCAAGGGAATCCGGTGGGTAAAATTCTTGCCCGTGGCCAGGACAAGCCGCTCCCGGGAGATGACTCCGGGGTCGATGTTGACCCGTCGCCCGGCCTCCGCCGCCGTAGCCTGCTCGTATTCATTGGTGATCAGCTTGACCCCCGGGAGTTCTTCGAATTGAATCAGGCCTTGAAACGAGATCACTCGCCGAAACAAGGGCCGACCCATCTCCCGGTCATAGTAATCCGTCTGATCAAACGGAATCACCCGGCTGACCAGGTCTGCTTCGCCATAAACCCCGGACAAAAATTTGATCGTCTCATTGAGCCGCCTCCGGTCGAGGCCGAAGATGCTCACGATCAATTTCACCGGGTCAAAGGGACGGGGGGTACTCATTTTCCGGCATTCCCAACCTTTGGAAAAAAATCATCTGGTCTCGTTCGCACCCGGTTCGCCATCAATCTCTCTTCAGGTAGTACTTTCGCTTTAGCGGTTCAAATTTCTCGATAGCATATCGAAGCATCACCCGGGGCATTATTTTATAATGCTGAATTAGAAATATTTCTTCCGTAACCAAGTCAACTTTTCCCACTTCCCGGAGCATCCACCCCACCGCCTTATGAATCAGATCGTGTTTGTCGGGGAACAATTCTGCGGCGATCTTTAAGGTGTCTTCGAACTGGCCCTTCTTGATCAGGGGAAATGTCCCCATAATAGAAATTCTTCTCTCCCAGAGATCGGCCGATTTCGACATGCGATATAATATGGTTCTTTGCCCAGGGTTAACCAGGAGATAGGCCCCGACTATCTTGGGCGCCGAGAGATCAACCAAATCCCAGTTGTTCACGCATTTGGTCCGGCTGAGATAGAAATCAAATATAATCTTCTTCTCATCGGGGTGGGCCAGTTCAAACTTCCTGACCAGGATCAGCAAAGCGGTGAGCCGGCATTCGTGAATCCGGTCATCAAGCAACAGCCCCACTTCGTCCAGACTCAACTCGACATATTTTCGGGCGATCCGGCGTTGCTCCGGCACGGTCACGCCGACAAACACATCCCCTTCCCCGTACTCCCCCGGACCGGTTTTGAAAAAACCCGCCAGATGCTGAGCCTTCTCGGGGCGACCAAGTGCCTCAAGTTCTTGTTTAACCGCTGATGCCGACATAGTACCAATGATAATAACCTGTTGTTTCAAGATCAAAATTCGTTGTCCCGACCTGAGAGGAAACCGGACGGATACGGTACAGAGCATGGCCCCTATCGTCTATGACTATAATGGCTGCCAGGTTGTGTCAATCAATTTCTGCGACTTCATGGTCGGAATAGGCGATCGGACTATTTTGGAGAAAGAAAGCAGTCATATCCTGCAGGGTTTCTCAATCCCGCGCCGGGTTGCTCCCATAAGCGGGGATTAATCCTTAAGTGCCTTGGAAGACGGCCGAAGAATCAAACAAGACAATTAATCGGAGGCTGAGGAAAAAGCCTTTGTCTTTTGGGACTAATTTTGCTAAAATTTTGACCAGGACTTCTTGCTTGCATCATGAAAACAACCTCAACCGTCCGGGGGACCAAAAATGAACACCGCGACCGATATGATCAAAGTAGACTCAAAGGTGGCCGCCGCCTATAACGCCGCCCCGCCGAACTACAAGAAAGGATTCAATAGGTTATTACGCTTTGGTTGGAAGATAAAGTACCAAAGACTTGGGATGACTTGGATGAAGTAGAAGATGATGAACTGGCAGAGGCTATATGATACAGTCTACAGACGGCCAAACCGGAAGAGATGATGCCGCTCGGGGACTTCTTGGATGATGAGCAAAAGAGGCTGGGATATTAATTCTATGTGAGGAAAATCATTGTGACATCGGCCTACCGTAGAAGTATGGAGCAACTTTCACCAGAAGCGGCTGTAAAGACAAATCGCTTTTTTGAGAAATACAGAGATGGCGTGTCTAATCCCATTGGTTGGTTTAACCTCAATAAGATAGCCGGACACCGAGGTTACGGACGCTTACGTTTTGGAAAGTACCGCGTGGGAATCTTTCTTGACAAAGATCATCGGCACATTATCCTTACCTACGCAGGCAAACGGGGTGATTTTTATAAGCACTTTCCACATTAATTTTCTTGCTTTTTCCCGTTGGATATTCACATAGCCAGAGGAACCCTCCCAAAAACCACCTCCACTTTAAGCCCACCATGAGGCAAAATTAAGGACCGTTCCACGGTCAGGTTTAATCGCTCCTTGAACCGCTGATCCTTCGGCAGGACGATGGCAAAACGCCAACCGTGAAAATGTTTCTTGATGCACCGACCCAGTTCTTTGACCAAGGCCAAGGCTGTTTGCCGCTCTTCCAGCCTGTTCCCGTATGGGGGATTGGCCACGACCAATCCGGAGGAGGCAGAAATACCGGGTGCCGCGGCCTGGGTGAAATCATATTGTTGTAAAGTGAGATTACTTAGGACTCCGGCTGCTTCAGCATTTTGCCGGGCTGTGTCCAGAGCCGTGGGATCAACATCAGAGGCATGAATGGGCCCCGGAGTCTGATCCAGGATATGGCCTTCAGCTTGTTTCTTGAGATATTCCCAGGTGCGCGTCTTGAAGGCCGGCCACAGACAAAAACCAAACGTCCGATTCCGACCGGGGGGCATATTCCTGGCCAGCATGGCCGCCTCAATAGCAAAGGTTCCCGATCCGCAGGTCAGGTCCATCAGTGGCTCCCCAACCTCCCACTCGGAAGACAAAAGAATCCCGGCTGCCGTTGTTTCCCGGATGGGCGCCCGTCCGGGATAGATCCGATAGCCCCGTTTGTGGAGCCGCTCTCCCGTCATATCCAGGCTTAGGGTGCACCGTTTTCCCTCCATTCTGACGTACACCGCCTGCCCGTGATCTTCGTCTGATTCTCCCCCGGCGTCCTGAGAACTCCAGCCCAGCGTTTCCAGGCTGCCCCGCACTCCGTCGATAATGGTCCGGCTGATCAGCCCTGGGTGATCTAAGTAGGCGCCCTGTAAGGACAGCTTAACCACCGGCAGGAATCCCCGGCTCAAGAATGTATCCCATGGAACGGCCTGAGTCTTCCGGTAGACATCCTCAATGGCCCCAGCCCGAAATTCGGCCAGCCGCATCAATACCCGACCGGCGGACCGAAGATGCAAGTTAGCGCGATAGCCGTCCTCCAGGTGTCCGGAAAAGGCCACACCGCCACCCAGTTCAGTGATATTATCAACATCCAACCGATGCAATTCCGCTGCAGTCACCGGTTCCAACCCCGGCACAGTCACGGCGAAGTAATTATGCACCGGGGCATGAACATATCTTTTGATCCTTCGTTCCAAGGTCTTTGCAGATATCACCATCAACATCCATTCTAACTTGTCGTTATATCAGGTTAAGAACTAATCGAAACATCATCCGGGAGTGCTTTGGACGATACTCTTCGCGGCCGCTTCTTAATAAGAAATCGACCGTGAAGAAATACCCCCTCTCGCATCTCTGGGCTGTTCGTTCGATCACGGGATGTATCAATCCGGACCTGACCGCGAAAAATACCCACCGTTAGACAAAGGCTTCTTCGCCGCCGCGGCCGGCCAGAGCGATCTTGCCTTCTTCGGACAACCGGGATGCAATCCGGACGATACCCTGCTGGGCTTTTTCCACATCGGAGAGGCGCACCGGACCCATGGCATCGATGTCTTCTTTAAGCATTTCGGCGGCTCTCTCGGAAAGATTCTTAAAAATCTTGTTCTTGACCTCATCGCCTGCGGACCGGAGGGCCACGGCCAACTCTTTGTTGGAGACTTCACGGAGAATCATTTGAATCCCGCGGTCATCAATGGCGGACAAATCTTCAAAGGTAAACATGAGGTCACGAACTTGCTCGGCCAATTCGGGAGAAGTTTCTTCAATCATTGACAATACGCTGGTCTCGGTAGCCTTGTCGACCCGGTTGAGGATTTCGGCCACGGGTTGAACACCGCCCACTTTCCTGCCGACTGATCCTAAGGTAGCGATTTCGTCTTTCAGGGCTTCGGCTATTTCATAGATAATGCCGGGGGGGATGCGATCCAGATTGGCGATCCGGGTGATAACGTCGACCTGGAGATTTTTGGGCAAGTTCTGCAGCACCCCGGCGGCTTGATCGGGATCTATGTGAGCCAGGATCAGG
>JADFYC010000240.1:0-5428 GCA_015233295.1 Deltaproteobacteria bacterium
CAAACGACAATAGACCTGTCTGCTCGGGGCGGTCAAAAACGGCTTCAGCGCACTCATCACCTCAAGCTCCAAGCCGCCATCCGGAGGTAAGTAAAAAAGCACATTTTGCATCATCAACTCCTATTTTGGGCCATGGGAGGATAAAAGGCAATAATCGTACCAAGAGTAACCAACTGCCCGATGGAGGTCGTTAGTCACCAAAATATCATAATGTTAGATTATTTGAGGGGAGATTTAGATCAGGTCGGTCGACGACTATTTGTCTGATCATATCGGATTTTGTCCTACCAGATCAGACTGAGTCCTATTATGCAAGACTTGAAACAGAAGAAGGGAAGTTCATCCGGAAAACGACAGGCCATGCTTTTTTATGAGGTTATATAGTTGGGAACGAGATAACCCCGCGATCCGGCAGGCATCACTAAAATCCCTCTTAGTTACCAAAGCCAGATCCCGTAAATACCTTTCTTCCGCCTCGTTTACCGCCTGCAGTCGGACTTCCCGCAGCTTCGGCAGAGCCGCCGCCGACTCAGGCAACATTTCAGAGCCGGGGTCACCTAAATTCTCATTGAGGACAGACGATCTGGCCGCTTGAATCCGAATTTCCAGAGGCAGATGATTGGGAAATAGGGTGTGATCATGTCTTGCTTCAGTGACGGCCGTCTCCAGGGTGTTGACCAGTTCCCGCACGTTCCCCGGCCAGTTGTATGACTCCAGGGCTTCAAAGAACTCCGGTTGCACTCCCTTCATTCCTATCCCATAGCGGGCACAGAATTTGGTGATGTGATATAAAGCGATGTCTCGGATGTCGGCTGCCCGTTCCCGCAGTGGAGGCAACTCAATGGTCAATGTGCGCAATCGAAAAAGGAGGTCCTGTCGAAATTCTCCGTTCTGCACCAGTTTGTCGAGGTCGCGATTGGTGGCTACCACCAACCTGAAATCACTTTTCAGCTCCTTGGTCATCCCCAAGGGACGAAACCGATGTTCCTGAAGCACCCGCAAAAAAGCCTTCTGCATTGTCAGAGGTAACTCTCCCACTTCATCCAAAAACAGGGTCCCGCCATCGGCGTCTAAAATGAGTCCTTCATGAGTCTTGTCCGCACTGGTATAGGCCCCTTTGGCGTGTCCAAAAAGAATGCTTTCCACCAGTGATTCAGGCAGGGCCGTGCAATCAACGACCACGAAATTGTTATTGGACTGGGAACTGTTATCGTGAATGGCGCGGGCGAAGACTTCCTTTCCCGTTCCCGTCTCACCGGTAATCAGGACATTGGCCTCACTTGAGGCGGCCTGGGCCAGTTTATTCAGACAAGTCTGAATTTGGGGACTGCTTCCTATAATATTTTGCCGTTTAAGGACGGCCGGTGGTTTGGGGGCTCGCTTTTCTTCCCGGTATTCCAAGGCCCGGGTTAGGGGTAGGATCATATTATTGATCGAAGAACCTTTTTCCACGTATCCCCAGGCCCCGCTCTTGATCGCCAATTCAGCCCCACTGGGGTCACCGACGCCGGTAATAATGATCACATCAGGTGCAGAAGGCGCTTTTTTGATCTGAGGCAAAACATTCAGGCCGAAACCATCGGGCATCATTACATCAAGAAAGACCACGTCGGTCTCTTGTAAGAGCACCTTGCGTAGCCCATCAGCCAGGGTGTGGGCCATATTGGAATGATGCCCCATTTTTCGCAACCTGGAAGACAAGAGATCGCATAGTCGGTCATCATCGTCAATGATCAGGATATTCGCCATGTAATCCTCAAGTCGGTTCTTCAGTTCTTGACAAAACGGCAACCAGGGGAAATCATGTCCGGCTCTAATGACAAGAGTCGCATGATTCGACCACATGCAAAGTCTCAGACTCCGGCGCCCCTTTCAATCTGGCCTCAAATGATCTTCTAACCACCGCATCTAAAGAAATTTGCTCAAAGGCCTGGTTAGATAAGACTACCTCTCCGGCCACGGCCACAGACTGAATTCGATGGGCCATATTCACCGGCGACCCAACAATACCATACTTGGCTCGCTTCTCAGATCCAATGTTTCCGACGATCACCTCACCCATAGTCACTCCGATGCGCATCCTCAGCTCTGCCAACGCATCCGGCTGATCCTCTTCGTTAAATCTACCCATTTGCCTTTGCATTTCGAGGGCGCAACAGACAGCCGTCTTGACCTGGGGTGGGATAGGACCATCAAGCGGATCAAAAAAAACCAGCATCCCATCGCCAAGAAAATCAACAATTATCCCATGATGTTTTTGGATGATGTCAATCATGCTCGAAAAGTAAGTATTTAGCAGAGCAATGGTTTTGTCCGGGCTAAGGAGGTGGGATATCCGGGTACTTTTGCGAAATTTGAATCAAGTGACTTGAAAATAAACGAAGCGGAAGATATACTGAAAATATCAAGGGCCGTGGGACCATTAATTGAAAAAACGGCCATAGAGATATTTACCGCTTACTATCAGGAACTATTGACTGAACCGGTCACATATATCGTCCCGGCGATTTGGGGCGCGTCCAAGGAAGGCCAACTGACCGTTTCCCAGCGTCACATCAGCCAAAAGATATCCCCCATCATTGAAGAAATAATTAGCCTGTTCGGATTTGACGGGCTGACCGGAGCGCAGAAGTTCGCCCTGGTTTATCTGGTTCGTGGACTACTCGTATCCAAAATCATCTACATGATAGAATTAGTGAAGAACCAACGTGGCAGTCGCAAGAACACAGAAAAAAGCGGAAACTGCCTTGATCCATTGGCCGAGACCATCGGCAGCGCCTGACGACGCGGTTGCTTGTTGCTGTTGTCTTCAAAGAGCAATCAGACACCGGTGTCCTCAGAAACGTCAAATATAACCGTGTCGAGTATAGTTAATGGAATATCCTATCGTCTGAGGCTCTTGCGTGAAAAAGGAACTTTTTGCCGTTCTCCCCGGCCCCAGGGTAGTCTTGTCCTTGCTTTTGGCGGCCTTGGCCACCTGTCTGGGAATGACCGTATTTCAATTATTAAAACGGATTATTGATCCTAACATGACCTTGTGGGAGTCAAACGTCTTGACAATTGCTTTCGCCACCGTTGTGGCTACGATTGGCACCTATTTTGGCATCAGCACTTATCGGCGATTATATTTGAGACTGGTAGAGGAGACAACAGCACGACAACGTGACGAAATAGCTCTCCGAAAAATGGAGATGATTGTTGAGCGAGGTCCTACGGTGACCTTTGAGGTCTGGGTGACCAAAGGCTGGCAGGTAACTTTTGTCAGCAAGAATGTTCAAAAAATGTTTAAATATACCCAAGACGATTTCATCAGTGGTCGGGTTGTTTTCGGGAATATCGTGCATCCCGAGGATTTGCATCGAGTTAACGAAGAGTTTCGCCGGCACCGGAAAGAGCATGTCCAGGAGTTTAAACAAGAATTCCGGGTCATTACTAGAGACAATCTAACGGTCTGGATCAAAAGCAATATCATCACCGAATATGATCATGAATCTGGGAGGTTATTACGCTTTCACGGTATATTAATTGATACTACGGCCCGCAAAGCGGCCGAAGAAGCCTTGTGCCAGGCCCGCGACGAATTGGAGGTACGGGTTGAGGCTCGGACCGCTGAGTTAGCCAGAGCCAATGATGAGTTGAGTGTCGAAATTTCAGAACGAAAACTGGCTGAGGAGGCACTCTTGGCCAGTGAGGAACGGTATCGGACTTTAGTTGAGGGGATCAACCTGGGCCTCAGCATGGTGGACGCTCAGTATACCATTGTCACGGCCAATGAGGCCCAGGGCAAAATGTTCAACCTGCCGGTCAACGACCTGATAGGCCGGAAATGTTTTCAGGTATATCAGAAAAGAGACGAAGTCTGTCCCGGATGCCCGGGGACGACCGCCATGGCCACCGGCCGGCCCCAGACCACGGAAATGGATGCTCTCCGACATAATGGCCACCGATTCCCAGTCCGGTTACATACCTTCCCCGTCACCAAAACCTTAGGGCATACTACCGGATTCATAGGCGTGATTGAAGACATCTCCGATCGCAAGATGGCCGAACAGGCGGCCCGGGACATGGAGGAGAGGAATCGGCTGATTATTGAGTCCGCCCCCATCGGCATCCGGGTCGCCCGTGAGGGCCGGTACGTCTACGTCAATCCGGCTTTAGTCAAGATGTTTGGGTATGCAACTAGTGATGAACTGGTTGGGCGGCCGGTGGAATTATCCTATATCCCGGAGGACCGGGAGATGTTCCGGCAAAGGCAACTAGATCGGCTGGTGGGTAAGCCTATCCCCTCATCCTATGAAGTCATGGGGTTGAAGAAGAATGGGGGACGTTTCGATCTGGTCATCTGGTCAAGCCATATAGACTACGAAGGCAGACCGGCCACATTGAGTTTCGTGGTCGATGTCAGCTTAGAGAAGTCTTTGAAAAACAAACTGGCCCAGGCCCAGAAAATGGAGGCTATCGGCACCCTGGCCGGGGGGATCGCCCACGACTTCAACAACATCTTAATGCCGATTTTGGGATATGCCGAAATGACTATGGACTATCTTCCAGATGGGAGTAAGGGTAAGAATAATCTGGGGGGGATACTTAAGGCGGCCCGCCGGGCCAAAGAACTGGTCGGGCAGATTCTGACACTTAGCCGCCAAGCCGAAACAGCCAGACATCCACTGCAAGTTCAATTGATCATCAAGGAAGCGTTGAAACTGATCCGGGCTTCCATACCCACGACTATCGAAATTCGTCAGAGCATAAGCCATACCTGCCGCCCGGTGATGGCTGATCCGACTCAGATTCATCAGATTATTATGAACTTATGCACTAACGCTTATCATGCCATGGTGGAAGACGGGGGTATCCTGGCTGTATCATTGTCGGAGGCTGATCTTGCCTCTGGAGATTTGATTTCCAATCTCGACATCCCGGAGGGGAAGTATTTGAGACTTTCGGTCAGCGATACCGGGCACGGCATCAGCCCCGAGATCCGCGACCGGATATTTGAACCATATTTCACCACCAAAGGGCAGGGTGAGGGAACGGGCCTGGGATTGGCCATGGTCCATGGAATTGTTCAAAATTTTGGAGGTTATATCAATGTCTACAGTGAATTAGGGGCGGGGACGACGTTCAACATCTTTTTGCCGCTGGCCCAAACAGAGGCTGTGCCCACCGATCCCAAATTGTTAGAACCTCTACCGGTTGGGAAAGAGCGGATTCTTTTGGTTGATGATGAGGAACAAATCGTTCAAATGATGCGGCAAATGTTGGAGGGTTTGGGTTACTCCGTGACCGCCTGCTTTGGCAGCCTCGATGCCCTGGAGACATTTTGGGCGACTCCTCAGGAAATTGATATCGTTATCACTGACCAGACCATGCCGAATATGACCGGTGGTGAATTAGCTCAAATGATTCTTGAGATCAGGCCGGACTT
>JADFYC010000240.1:5515-5904 GCA_015233295.1 Deltaproteobacteria bacterium
TTGATGAAGCCCTTGGAAAAACGAAAGGTGGCCCAGACTATTCGCCGCGTTTTAGATGGTGATAAACAAATATAATGAAGACCAGGCGCCAACTCTGATGTGGCTGCCCGTAGTAAGGATGACGGTCTAGAACCCCTCCAACCGTAAGCCAAGACAGTCCCCAAAAGTGTCAAATCAATTCCTTAAGTCTGGCCGAAGTAATCCCGGTAGGTTTGGTCGGAAGCCTTTGATTTCTCCACTTCACTTTCCTGGACACAAATGCAAAATCCTCCGGTCGTCTTCTTTTCGGACAGAGCTGTTGCCATATACCTGAGGGCAATCATTTCTTTTCCGGCTCTTGGGAAACCCTACATGCACGTTGCCTGTTATTGGTCACGCTTTGAAGACAA
>JADFYC010000241.1 GCA_015233295.1 Deltaproteobacteria bacterium
GCGCCGATCTACGTAACGGAACAAGTGATTATGAAATCCCGAAGTATTGATATGTCGGCCAAAGAAGAGATCAAGACCGAAGAGGCTAAAAAATGGACGGAAATACTTGAAAGCCTATCACCGGAAGATTTCGGGAAATACAAGATGTAAGAATTCACCCATAAAGGTGTCGCCACGGGTTACCGTGTTTTTACCGCCTGCCTTCCCCACTTCCTCGAATTATCTCATGGCGAATTATCTCATGGATAGATATGCTCAACCAACCGTGATATAGACATGCACCCGATGATCTGACGACTGACCTCGTTTCCGCAATCATCTTTTTCTATCTTTACCCGCATCCTTGGGGCTAATATGATTGATCTACACACACATAGCTTCTTCAGCGACGGCGTCCTCGGGCCGATGGAATTGATTCGGAGGGCGGAGGTTAAGGGCATTCGTTATCTGGCCATTACCGATCACGCAGATCCTTCCAATTTGGATCATATTATTCCACGGATTATCCAGGCGGCCCAGGCAGCTAACCGCCACTGCAAGATTCGAGTCATCCCCGGGGTAGAGCTAACCCATGTCCCTCCGGCAATGATAGCCGAACTCTCAATGCAAGCTAGAGAACTGGGCGCCGCCCTGGTGGTCGTCCACGGCGAATCTCCGGTTGAACCGGTCCCACCGGGAACAAACCGGGCGGCTATTGAATGCGGTGTGGACATACTGGCCCATCCCGGGCTTATCGCGGAGGAAGACGTTGAATTGGCGGCCCGGAATGGGGTACATCTGGAGATTACCGCGCGTGGAGGACATAGCCTGGGCAATGGCCGAGTGGCCAAACTGGCCGGAATTCATCGGGCCAAGCTCCTGATCAATACCGATAGTCATGCTCCCGGCGACTTAATTGATCGAGCCTTCGCCAAGGTGATCGCCTTAGGGGCAGGTTTGTCCGAAGCCGAGTTTGAGGAGATTATGAGTTCGGCCGAAGAATTCGCCAAAGAGAAGTTTAAAACAATATAGACGTTCCTTACTTACTCTGGCCCTTGACCATCTCCACTTCCAGTGTGATGAATACGTCATCCCCGATCATCATCCCGCCGGTCTCCATCGTCTTATTCCAGGTTATCCCGAAGTCATTACGATTGATCTTCGTGGAGGCGGAAGCACCTCGTCTGATCCCGCCCCAGGGATCTTTGGATTCATTCGATAAGTCTACCACGTCGAGGACGACCTCGCGGGCAATCCCACGGATGGTCAGGTCACCGATTACTTTTAATTTCCCCATCCCATTTTTCATAACCTTTTTCGATACAAAGGTCATCGTCGGGTATTTGGCGACATCAAAAAACTCAGCGCTTTTCAGGTGCTCATCGCGCTTGGTCACGCCGGTGTAAATTGACTCGGTACCGATAGTGACTGTCACGGTGGATATTGAAATGTCCTTGTCGTCAATATTGATGACACCCTGCACCTTGCCAAACACACCTTTGACGTTGGCGATCATCAGATGGCGTATCTTGAACTGGATATTGGAATGATCCGGATCGATAGTCCAGGTGGACGCCGACACGAATGATGGGAGCGCCAGTAAAACTAAGGCCATAATGACACCCGCTAGTCTGCTCATCGTTCTTTCTCCTTTCTCATGTTTCAAATTAGTTGATAGGCATTTGAAAATACTTCTACAAAAAATATCTCATGCGCTTTCTCGACATTGAGTCGATTGAGTTGTAAGCCGTAAGACCGGAGCTTCTTCGATCATTTTAAGGAAGCAAAAAAATCCTCCAGAACTATTCTCAAAAGCAATCAGAAGTGGTAAGACTATCTTCACTCAAATTTTGCCCGTTATTTCTGAACAGGGGAACCATATGATAGTGGTCGCCGACAACCTTCAGGTCACTAATCGGATTATTGAACAAGCCTTAAAAGACATGGATCCTGTCCCGATCCAAGACCTGGTTAAGCAACTCGAAGCTGCCGGAGCCGAAGCCATTGACGTTAACTCCGGCCCTTTGCCCCGTCAAGGTGAAGAAAAGATGGTCTTCTTGGTGGAGACAATTCAACAGGTATCTCGCCTGACGCTGTATCTGGACACGGTGAATCCCAGAGCCTTAGCCGCCGGCCTCAGGGCTTGTCGGACGGCCCCTGTGATCAACGGTTTTTCTCTAGAACCGGCCAAGTTAGCCTGGATACTGCCGCTGGCTCAGGAGTTCAATTGTGATATCATTGGGTATCTGCTTTATCCAGGTGGTCTAGTCCCCGCTGGGGCCAACGAGCGTTTAGACGTGGCTGTGCAGCTTTTCCAGGCTTATCAGGAGGCCGGTCTGGATCCTGAAAAGCTGATCATCGATCCCATCGTCCCTCCCTTAATGTGGCAAGACGGACCAGCTCAGGCCCGGGAAGTGTTGACCGTTATCAGGCTGCTCCCAGAGCTGTTGGGCTTCCAGGTGCGGACCGTGGCCGGCTTGTCCAATCTCACGTCCGGCCTGGGCCCATCGAAAAAAAGACTCCATCTCGAAGAAGCCTACCTGGCCATGTTGGCTGCGGCCGACCTGGATATGGTCCTCCTGAATGCCCTTCACCCCAGGACCATCTCTATCGCCCGGGCGTGTCAGTCAATAACCGGCTCCAAGATTTTCTCCGTGGTCGATTGAGCTAATCAATTTGCACAGAAGACTACTTCCGGCGAGCCAGAACGTTCATTGAGCCGGAATCGGCATAAATCATCATACCCCGGTATTTTTGTAGCCGCTTGGTCAGGCCGGACGTCACCCCTTCCAGGTGGACCAGTTGGGCGATCCGTTTCAGAATAAAATCCAGCCGGCAATATTGCCCGGCCCGAGTAATGGACAGCACTTCAAATCCGGCCAGGGACAATATCTTAGATATGCTCGATGGGGTGTAGTAGACTATGTGCTCAGGAAGCTTAAATGAGACCCACCGCCGGCCGGAAATCTTAGCCAGGACGCTGGCCATATTCGGTGTGGTCAGGTACAAAAGTCCATCCGGTTTAAGAACCCGCTTCACCTGGTCAAGAAAATCCTGCGGACGATAAATATGCTCGAACAGGTCCGACATGGCCACCAGATCAAACTGTTCGTTCTCAAAGGAAGCCTCGTCCAACCTCCCCCAAAAAACAGGAAATCCGCGACGTCTGACTTGCTCGCAGGCCTCCGGCGCCACATCCAGCCCCCAGCATTCAGAAAAAAGCGTCTGAGCCGCCTGCAAAAAATAGCCATAGCCGCAACCCACGTCCAACAGCCGTCCGCCCCTAATAAATCCTTGGATTTCCTTCAATCGCCGCTGAAAGGTCTTGACCAGTTCGGGTTCCATCGACCCATAGTTCTGGTAGCCCACGTTGATTTCCGAATCGCTGGTGAAATAGCCCCCAGAATAAAACTTGGCTAAGACTGCTTCGGACGGTCTGGGACTGACAAAGGCCAGACGACAATCCCGGCATCTCATGATTGAGAAACCTTTGACCACCAGCCAGAGCGAATCCGATGGGCGCCCACAAATGGGGCAGACCGCCTCTTCCCAAGGACAACATCCTGATGAATCGTCTTTCGTAAGATCGTACCCCCCCGCGCAATCGTTCCAACGAACCTTGCCTTTGTCTGCCGACATGCTCAGGGGGTTCCGGGACGAGGCACAACCTGGCGTAAGCTCAAGATATCGGTTGGACATTTCCTGAGCCATCCGATGTGCGGAAAACATGGTGACAACGCGCTCTCGGCCGGCCTGGCCCAGCCTTTGACGCAAATCGGCATTAGACAGCAATAGACTTAACTTCTCGGCTAACTTGAAATCATCTCCAATGGGGACAAGGAATCCTGTTTCACCGTCCTTAACCAGTTCGGGGAGACCACCGGCAGCCGTCGCCACCACTGGTAACTCTGCGGCCATCGCCTCCATCACCGCCAACGGTAATCCTTCCCAACCCCATGAAGTTAACATGAAGACATCCGCCGCGGCCAGCAACTCCGGCATGTCTCGACGAAATCCAACCAGACTAACCGCATGTTCCAACCGGTGCAACTTGATCAGGTTCTGGATTCGGAGAAACTCCGGACCCTCACCTGCAATCACCAGGCGAGTGTCTGGAAAGGCGTCTTTTAACCGGGCCATGGCCTTGACGCAGACATCCAAATCTCTAGGCCGGTCTAGCCGACATCCCATGACCAGCAATCTCTGATCATCATTCAGCCCCAGGCCGGAGCGGCATCCGGTGATCCCTTCCACGTTGGCGGGAGTGGTGAATCTTTCTGACGATATCCCGTTTTTAATGACCGCCACCCGGCTCGCAGGGAACAACCCGGACCTGAGGGCTTCCTCTTTTTCGTTATCCGAGACGCAGACGACCAGATCAGTGATTGGTCGAACCAACCGTTCAAACAAATAACCGACTGTTTGTTTGAACCCCGGGTAGAAGGGATAGGAGAAACCATGGATGGAGTAGACTACCGCCGGCCGGGGTTTGACCAGAGTACAGGCCAGACGGCCCCAGAAGGCCGCTCGCGCCCCATGGAAGTGAACCAGATCAAATCTCCGGCTCCGAATCAACGCGGCCAGGCGAAACAATTGCCCTATAGGTGACCCTTTGGTCAGGTCCAGGGGGTGGAACTCCGCCCCGGTAGCGGTGATCTCATCTTCCGTCACCCCGAGCTCATCGGAACTCATGGCCACAGTCAACTTAAACCGGGATAGATCCAATCGTCTGGCCAATTCCAGAACGTGGACCGCCCCCCCGCCCCGACTGGAAGCGACGAATTCAAGAATAGACAATATCTTCTTCAAACAGAGGAATCCCAACATTAGCCATTAATCATAAACCCGCAACGCACAACACCTATCCAGCAACCCAAAATCGTAACAATTAATATCAAGCCTTTTTTCCGGTAAACTCCCGGGCCAGTTTAATCAACGCCGGTTTAAGTTGCTCCATCTGCTTTTCCAACTGGGCAAAGGCTTCTTCAGCCCCGGTGAGATCTTGACGCTGGCCCATTTTTTCCAGCTTAAGAGCTAGTTCAAAGGCCGGCATAGCCGAAAAGTTTCCCACCGTTCCTTTGAAAAAATGGGCACTATGCTCCAGTTCCGGGCCGTCTGCCCGTCTGATGGCATCACTGATACTGTTCATGCTCTTGGGATAACTGTCTAAAAACATGGCCACCAGTTCTGTAACCAGTTCCCGGTCGCCGAAGACACGGGCGATAAAGGATTTGAGATCAAACACCTCTCGTTCGTCAGTCTGTTCCGGAACGACTTGAATAGAGGCGGCGGGCCGATGGAACAATCTTTCAATGGCGATAAATAACTCCTCTGGATTAACCGGCTTAGAGATGTAAGCATCCATTCCCGCGTCCAAACATTTTTCTTTATCGCCCTTCATGGCGTGAGCCGTCATCGCCACGATAGGAATGTGGCTTCCGGCCTTCTTTTCGCCTTCTCTGATAATAGCCGTGGCTTCCAGTCCGTCCATTTCGGGCATTTGGATATCCATCAGTATCAAGTCAAACTGTCCCTGCTCCAACGCGGTCAAAGCTTTCCGGCCATTTTCGGCCACCACTACGGAATGGTTCCGTTTCTTCAACATGACCAGGCCCAGTTTTTGGTTAACCGGATTATCTTCGACGAGCAAAATGCGTAATGACGTTTTTATCTTAGATGATGGCCGGGACTCGCCGGAGGTGGGTTCGACAATCGGAGCCGACCGGCCTAAGGCGGCCATCAGGGCATCGTAAAGGCCTGATGGTCTGACTGGTTTCCGAATATGGGCGGCCACACCCTGTTGCCGGCAACGTTCGGTTTCGTCCAGATACCCGGTTTGAGTCAACAGCATGATGATCGCCGGAGTTATGTGACCCCGTTCCCGAATTTTCTCCACCAGGTTAAATCCATCCATTCCCGGCATG
>JADFYC010000242.1 GCA_015233295.1 Deltaproteobacteria bacterium
GGGTGAGGATCAGGGCTATTTCATGACCGTAATCGCCATGCCGGACGCGGCCAGCCTGGACCGGACCCAGGCCGTGGCGGACCGCGTAGACGCCGTCGTGGCCAAGATCCCCGGCGTGGAGGCCCGGGTCCAGTTCACCGGATTCAGTATTTTGGACTACGGATTCAAAACCAATGCGGCCACATTTTTCGTGACCCTCAAGCCTTTTGAGGAGCGTTACGCCACGACCCAGAAGGGCCGCCAGGAAAGCGCCGATACGGCTATTGCCGGGGTTCGCAAAACCGTCCGGGATATTAAGGAGGGCATGATCATTCCCGTCGCCCCGCCGTCCATCCCCGGTATCGGCAGCACCGGCGGTTTCGAGTTCTGGATTCAGGATACCGGTGCCGGCGACGCGGGCAAATTACAAGACGTGACTCAGCAATTCCTGGCTAAGGCCCGGCAGCGCCCGGAACTGACCGGATTGATCACCACCTTTCGGGCCAACTCCAAGGAATTACGGGCCGAGGTCAACCGGGAAAAGGCCAATCTGCTCAGTGTCCCGGTCCAAGATGTCTACACGGCCATTCAGGCCCAGTTCGGCTCCCTGACGGTCAGCCAGTTCTATCAATACAGCCGGGTCTGGTGGGTCATCCTTCAGTCCGAACCCCAATTCCGCCAAAACCCGGAAGACCTGACCCGGCTCTACACCCGGTCCACCCAGGGCAAGATGGTCCCTCTGTCCGCCCTGGTCACGACCAAGTGGATCAACGGGCCGGACCTGCTGCCCCATTTCAACGGCTTTCCAGCGGTTAAAGTAAACGGAAACTCGGCTCCCGGCTTCAGTACCGGCCAGGCCATCGCGGCCATGGAAAAGGTGGCCAAGGAAGTGCTGCCCCGTGACTACACCTTCGCCTGGTCGGGCCTGGCCTTTGAGGAAAAGAAATCGGGGGGCACCTCCACCATCGCCTTTGCCTTCGGCCTGGTGATCGTCTTCCTGGTTTTGGCCGCCCAGTATGAATCGTGGACGTTACCCGGTGCCGTCATGACCGCGGTGCCCTTCGGCATCTTGGGGGCGCTCATGGCCAACTGGCTGCGGGGTCTGGAAAACGATGTTTATTTCCAGATCGGCCTGCTGGTCCTGATTGGTTTAGGGGCCAAGAACGCCATCTTGCGGGTCTCTTTCGCGGTGGAGCTGCGCAAGCAGGGCAAGTCGCTGATGGATGCCACCATTGAAGCCGGGGAGCAACGGCTGCGGCCAATCATCATGACTTCACTGGCCTTTGCCTTCGGGGTGCTGCCGCTGGCCCTGGCCACGGGGGCCGGCGCCAATGCCCGTCATTCCATCGGCACCGGGATCATCGGCGGGATGATCGGCGAGACCACCCTGGCCATGCTCTATGTTCCGCTATTCTTTTATATTTTTGATAAGCTGAAGGAACGCTCGGAGAAGAAGATGGCCGGGCCCGCGGATGAACATGAACCGGTGGGCGCCCATACGGCCGCGCCGCGTCTAGAGCAGGAAGGGGATTAAGATGCGCCGACTCATTTGTTTGGCTCTGAACAACAGAGCCTCAATATTTGCATTCGGGTTGCTATGAGTATATAATGGTTGCAACTCTAACAACTCCATGAGGTGAGACCATGACCACAACAATGGGTGTTAAGCTGGACAATGAAATTCGAGAACGATTGAAGTCTCTGGGCGTGGCCAAACAGCGGTCCATGCATTGGCTGATGCGAGAGGCCATTAAGGAATATATCGACAAAGAAGAGACGATCGAAGCCCGCAACCGGGAAGCTGATGCCGCCTGGCAGGAGTATCAACGCACCGGCCGGTTTGTGGGCAACGAGGCAATGACGGCATGGCTGGATACCTGGGGAACGGACCAGGAAGGTCAATGCCCGGAGACCGAATGACAACCTTGATCTGGTCCCCGGCTGCCCGAGATGATGTCGTCCGGTTACGTAAGTTCATCGAGTCCCATAATCCGGATAAGGCTAAGCAAGCCGCCGAGAGTCTAAAGCAAGCCGCCAGTCTCTTGATAAACCATCCCGGCCTCGGCAAACGGCTTGAAGGTAGACAAGATCGTGAATTATTCATTCCCTCTGGAAAACGTGGCTATGTTATGCGCTATCGGCTGGATGGCCAGACAATCATCATTTTGAGAATCTGGCATTCTCTTGAACATAGAACGCCTGCCGATGACGACGGTTGACAGGCAAAGGAACGCCAGAAGAAGAAGAAGGCGGCCTGGCCCGCGCCTGAACCCGAACCGATGGGCGCCCATACGGCCGCGCCGCGTCTAGAGCAGGAAGGGGATTAATCGCTCGTAACAAAGCCGAGGGCTATGTCGAATTTAGTTGCCATAAATGCACTTTTTATGCATTAATTTGTCTTAAAATCATCAAAAGTGTATTTTGCGCACTATTTGGAGTATCCAAAATCACTCTAGGACGACATTATGCTCATCGAGTTCAGTGTAAAGAATTTTCTGTCAATCTGGGAGACGCAAGTCCTGCAGATGACGGCCGGGCCGGCCAAAGACCTGCTGGAGAAGAATTCCTTTGAAACTACGATAAAGGGCCTGCCCAGGTTATTGAAGTCAGCCGTCATGTACGGCCCCAATGGCGCCGGGAAAAGCAACTTGATTGCCGCCCTCGATTTTATGCAAAGATTTGTTTTAAATTCGTCCAAAGATAGCCAGGCTGGGGAGACCATTAAGCGTAAACCATTCCGGCTTCGATCCGACGGGCCTTTGAGCCCCAGCGAATTTGAGGTTTTCATTATCCGCGGGGGCGTACGGTATCAATATGGTTTCGCCTGTACGGACACCCGGGTAACCCAGGAATGGCTGCTGGCCTATCCGGAGAACCGCGCCCAGCGCTGGTTTGAACGCTTTTTCAACCCGGAAACAGATAAGGAAGAATGGTTCTTCGGCAGCAAATTATCCGGGTCAAAAAAAACCTGGCGAGACAACACCCGGTCAAATGCTCTTTTTCTGTCTACAGCCGTGCAACTCAACAGTAAACAGTTGAAGCCGGTCTATGACTGGTTTGAAGAACTGGTGATAATTCCACATGGAAATGAACCTATCCCCATTTATACCATCAATCGTTGCCAGGATGGAAAAGACAAAGACCGCATTCTAAAATTTATGAAGACCGCCGATATTAGTGTTGACGGGATTGATATCGAGGAGAAGCGGTTCACGGCTGAGGACTTGGACCTCCCCCCGGACATGCCGCCGAATCTTCAAAATTTCTACAAGAAGGAGACGATTGGAAATACTTTCAAACGGGCCAAGTTCATTCATCGCATGATTGATTCAAGCGGCGATGTGTCTTTCAATTTTGGGGATGAATCGGACGGCACCCAAAAACTTTTTAATTACGTTGATATCTGGTTCGACCTTCTCGAGAAGGGATATGTGTTGGTGGTCGATGAATTAGACACTAGCTTCCACCCGCATCTGGTTCGTTTTCTCTTAAGTTTGATTCACAACACCGCGACAAACAAAGCCAATGGCCAGCTAATTTTCACCACCCATGATACTTCTATTCTCGATCAAGAAATCCTCCGCCGGGATCAGATCTGGTTCGTGGAAAAAGATGCCAACAATGCAAGCCGGTTCTATTCACTTTCCGATTTCCATCCGCGTAAGAACGAGGCATTGGCCAAAGGCTACCTGCAAGGCCGGTATGGAGCCTTACCATATATCGGTGAGGTAAATTTCTAATGCCTGGGAATGATCAATTATTCCACAAGAGCAGGGTTCGTAAGGCGGATTCCCACGGAAGGATGATAGCCAAACGGGCGCCTTACGATATGGTGCTTATAGTCTGTGAAGGTGAAAAGACAGAACCCAACTATTTTAAAGCATTAATCAAACATCTCAAACTTAATACCGCCAATGTTACAGTCGCTGACGACACCTCCGGATCATCGCCAATAAACGTAGTCGGCACCGCCATTGATTTGTTCGATGCGGCCAAAAAAGCCAAGAATCCATTCGATAAAGTATACTGCGTTATGGATAGAGATCAGGCCCCGAGCTACCAGAAGGCGATTAACAAGCTGGAAGGTCAGCAAACGAAGAAAGTTCCAGTCCCAATTAAAGCCATCACCTCTGTGCCGTGTTTTGAATTCTGGATTTTGCTCCATTACAGATACACGACTAAAGATTATTACGCTGGCCCAGGTAAAGTCTGTAATAAGGTCATTGCCGATCTAAGGAAATATATCCCCAATTATGAAAAGGGCGACAAGGGAACTTTTGAGGATGAGTATCTCAAAGACAAATTAGAGTATGCCAAAGACCAAGCCAAGAAGGTCTCCGAGGACCGTAAGAAGCTAGGCATAGATGAGAAGCTGGGTACATACAATCCCTATACGGAAGTTCATGAGCTGGTTTCGCACCTGCAGGAGCTAAGCCATAAAAAAGCAAGCTCCGGCTAACATGCTTATTATTTAACCAGTCAATTTCACCCACCTTAATTTGCCTGAAAAGATATGGTAAGGAGATTACGGCCCCATGACGCTTACTCACCGGATAAGATGGGTTTTCACGCTGCCGCGCCCCGTCACGAGCAGGAGGTGGATTAAGATGCGCCGACTCATTTGTTTCGCCTGTTTCGCCCTGGTCATGTGTCTGGCCGGCTGTATGACCGGCCCCGATTATCAACGGCCGGTGGTGAAGACGCCCCAGTCCTTTAGATTTGCGGCCAAGGAGGCCCAGGATACGGCCAACACCACCTGGTGGCGGCAATTCCAGGACCCGGTCATTGATGATCTGATCACCGAGGCCCTGGCCAATAACAAGAATGTCCAGATAGCCGCGGCCAATATTGAACAGGCCGCGGGTGTTCTCATGCAGGCCCGGTCCCCTCTTTTTCCGCAGGTCAACTATAGCGCCGGCGGGACGCGGCAACGGGGCAGCGAGCTTAACGCCGTGCCGATGTCTCCCGCTATCCCCAATCCCCAGACGTCATTACAAATACTGGCCGGGGCCAACTGGGAGATCGATCTCTGGGGCCGGATCCGCCGGCTGACTGAGGCTGCCCGGGCCAACCTGTTGGCTTCCGAAGAGGCCCGGCGGGGAGTCATCCTGTCTCTGGTCGCCTCGGTCGCCACCTCCTATATGCAACTGCGCGGCCTGGACGAACAACTCCAGGTAGCCAAAGACTCGCGGGCCATCTACAGTGAATCCCTCAGGATATTCGAGCTCCAGTTTAAACACGGCCAGGTTCCCCAGTTGAATGTGGCTCAGGCGCGGTCGCAGTACGAGACAGCCGCGGCGGCCATTCCTCCGATTGAATCACAAATCGCCCAGACCGAGAACGCCATCTCCATCCTTTTAGGCCATAATCCGGCCCCCATCCCTCGGGGTAAGTCCATCTTCGCCATGGCTTTGCCCGATATCCCGGCCGGCCTGCCCTCGGAGCTACTGACCCGGCGACCGGATATCCGCCAGTCCGAGCAGACCCTGATTGCGGCCAATGCCCAGATCGGGGCGGCTAAGGCGCAATATTTTCCGGCCATCTCCCTGACCGCGGCCTTGGGCGGAGCCAGCGCCGACCTGTCCAACTTGTTTCAGGGACCGGCCCGGGTCTGGAGCTACTCCGGATCTTTAACCGGACCGATTTTTACAGCCGGAGCCATCGCCGGTCAGGTCTACCAGGCTGAGGCGACCCGCCAGGCGGCCCTGCTGAGCTACGAGGCTGCCATCCAGAACGCCTTCGCCGACGTGGACAACGCCCTCATCGCCCGCCAAAAGACAATGGAACAATTGGCCGCCCAGGCGCGACTGGTGGCCGCACTCAAAGAATACTCCTATTTCGCCCGGCTGCAGTACGACGCCGGATACTCGGCCTATATCACCGTGCTCAATG
>JADFYC010000243.1 GCA_015233295.1 Deltaproteobacteria bacterium
GGCTGGCTGGTCCTAAGATAGTCATCCACCTTGATGCCCTTGTCGGTCTCCAGCTCCAGGGGTTTGGCCAGCCCCATGTTAGGTCGAACCCCGGCCGAAATAATCACCATCTGGGCCGGCAGGGTCTCTCCTCCGGCCAGGGCTACGCCCTCGACCTGGTCATTCCCGACAATGGCCTCGGTCTTAGCGCCCAACCTGAATGCAAATCCCATCGCTTTCATCATGGTTTGGAGCAGGCCGGCTCCGGCCACGTCTAGTTGCCGGGGTAAAAGTCTGGGAAAGAACTCCACCACGGTGACTCTCAGCCCCAATTTGCGAAAGGCGTTACCGGCTTCCAGACCCAGTAATCCGCCGCCGATGAGGACGACTTCGCTGGCCTTCCGAGCCTGGGCGGAGATATCCCGGGCATCCTTGATCGTTCGTAGAGCCAGGACGCCGGCTTTTTCGGAACCCTTTATGGGTGGGATGAAAGAATTTCCGCCAGTGGCGATCAGCAGAGAATCGTAGGAAAAGGTACGATTATCTTCGGTGGTGACAGTCTTCTTTTGATGGTCGGCGGCAACAACCAGGGTATTAAGCTCCAGGTTGATATTATTATCCTGATACCATTGTTCTTTTTTTGCGATAAGGGCTTGTTCGGTGAACTCGCCGGCAATGAACTCATTCAATTTGATGCGATAATAGAAGGGGATATCCTCAGCGGACAAGATAGTAATGCGACCTTCATGGTCATGTTTGCGGATCTCTTCAGCCGCGGTGAGTCCGGCCACGCCACTGCCGATGATCAAGTATTGCTTCATATTGAGACCTCCTTTGTTGGGTTAATTTATGTTGAAAAAGGAGAAGTCGAAGATAGCCGAATTTTCTTCCATGAACCACTCGGCTGTGTTATGGTGATTCTAACAGTTTTTGGCTAATTTTAAATATTTTTTTGACAAGTACCGTGTTTTTTTGTAATGTGCCTCGTGTCAATAATCCGAATATACAACTTAATTAATTGATTTATTTATTAATAGTGGCTGCCCCCAAAACTGGTGACCATCTGACGGAAGTTGGACAGACTATTCTTCCGAAAGCGAGATTTACTGGAAGGTCTGGAGAGGTGATTAGGATAGTTTTTAAGCCGGACTTTGGAGGCGGCTCTTTGGTTGACGGCCGGATGATTGGGTGATTCGGATTTCGAGTCTCTCTACCCAGAAACTTGTGAAACTTCTAAATCCCGACGTTAAAACCGACCGATGGTCGGGCCTATCATCGGGGAGGAGGAAAGAATGAATTTTGCGTCGCTTGATGAGATGGTTCAATTTGCCGTAGACAAAGAAAATGAGGCGGTGACTTTTTACGAAAGCTTGAGTACTCTGGAGCCATTTTCCGGGGCTAAGGACATGTTCCAGGAATTTGCAGCAGAGGAGCGGAAGCATGCGGCGATGTTAATGGAACTCGGGAAGAACAAAGGGAAGATCGCTCAGTATAAATTAGAGGCCATTCCTGACTTGAAACGAAGTAACTATCTCGTAGACACAGAGTACACGCCGGGCATGGACTATCGTGAGATTCTAAGGATAGCCATGAAACGGGAGGAGAAATCCGTACTCCTGTATGAGTCGCTGACCCTGGCGGTGGCTGACGACACCAAAAAACTGTTCCAACTTCTGGCCCAGGAAGAGTCCAAGCATAAGCTGGCCTTGGAGAAGATGTACGATGACTATATGGCTGGACTGGGTGACTAGACTCGTTGTTTATTTACGTTTGAGAAGTTATCTTAAGGTAATGAGATGTTGATCTGGGGTGGGCTGCCAGGGGGCCAAAGGTACCCGGATATCCGCTAGTCACGATATTCAATAGGGTGCTGGAGGCCCTGGCGGTGAGTGCCGGCCGGGCAGCGGCGGTTCACATTTTGTAAAAAAATGCTTGCAAAAAGAAACGAGATAGGTTACAGATACATGTTTCACGGTGTGAGCAAGAACAAAAGGGAAGGCATCAAGGAACCGGGTCGACATGTTGGAACAACAAGACGTATCGTTATTTATAGCTTTTTCCGCCGGGGTAGCCTCATTTGCCAGTCCCTGTGTCTTGCCTTTGATTCCATCATATCTATGTTTCATCAGCGGGTTATCCTTTGAAGATTTGACCGGAGAGACACCCAGCGTCCGGGTCCGCCGGCAGGCCGTGATTCACTCCCTACTGTTCATCGCTGGTTTTTCGTGCGTGTTTATTCTCCTTGGCCTGTCCATTACTTTGCTGGGGCAGATCATGGCTCGATATCAGCAGGTGATAAGGCAGGTCGGCGGCGTTATTATTATCTTGCTGGGCATTTACCTGACCGGGGTGATTCGATTCAAGTTTCTGGAGTTTGAGCGGCGGGTGCACCTGAAAGAGAAACCGGTGGGCTACCTGGGTTCTCTTTTGGTGGGTGTGACCTTCGCGGCCGGGTGGACACCGTGCATCGGACCTATCCTGGGGGCCATCCTAATCTATGCCGGCAAGATTTCGGAACGGGAAGCCTGCATTATCACCGGCACCACCAGGAGAGGTTTGGAAAAATTAATGCAGAAACTCGGCCTGGAATTACCTTTTGGTACACCTTAGTCCGCGCATCGATCTTTAAAGGCGCGCCATCCGGTACGCCGCTGTTGGTATTTCCATCAGTTATCGCTTCCTATTTCTTCTCTCGCAGTCTGAGAGGTCAGGGCAAAAAATGATCACTATCACGGTTAAGCTTGGTGCATTCCTAAGAAATCAGGTCCCGGGGCACAACCAAGGTGAACTCCAATTGACCCTCCCGGCCGGCAGCCTAGTCAGTCAGGCCATTGCCGCCCTAGGTCTGACTCTCCAGGATGTCCGCCTGGCTCTCCTGAATCATTGTACCCTTTCTCAAGACGAAGTTTTAAACGATGGTGATAGACTCAGCCTATTCCCGCCTCAACTGGCTTACAATATGTACGTGGCCATTTGTTTCGCCAATCGGATTACCCCAAATAGGCCATCGTCCGACCCACCGGACGTCCCATGAGCCTACCGCCTCTGGCCTGTTAGCCATCAAAACTTCTGTTCCTGACCATCCAACAGGGTATAACCATTGATTTGATCAATAAATGCGGCACCATTTAACCGGCGTCCAGCAAGTTATCCCAGTCGGAAACAGGTATCATGCTGACTAACCCTGATCTCGGGATACCTTATCAGTTCCGAATGCAAGAATAACTTCCTATAATGACATATCGTTACCTAATTAATCAGTCCAGTTAAAACTTATTACTTGACATCCTGGCGGAAAAAGTCTACAAGTACTTCATCAGACGCGGGGTGGAGCAGCCAGGTAGCTCGTCGGGCTCATAACCCGAAGGTCGTAGGTTCAAATCCTGCCCCCGCTACCAAAATAAACCAAATAAACCCAGCTACTTAGAGTAAGGCAAAAGTGGCTGGGTTTTTTGATTCTAAAGTTTGCCCAGCACTATACCCAGCAGAGACGATGAATTTGCCTTAGTGTCTGGGTAAAAGCAAAAGGCCAGGATATCCGCTCCCGGCCTTCGTTGTTTGGGATTACACTCTGTGTCCTCAACGAGATATCACGTCAACCTCGTCGCCGTCATCCTCAATATGACCAAGTGACAACCTGCGCCTCGTCATCCCCATCATCGAGACAACGTGTCATCACCTAACGACTCGTCCACACCTCTTCACCTGTGCACCTCGTCTACCCACCTTGTCTTCTGCTCTTATCCTGCGTCCTGCATCTCGCTTTTACGCATAACCTATATCATGATCGTTATGACATATCATCATATTATGTGTCGTTTGATGTATTGGCAACCAGATCATTCGTGGCCATGTCTCCTGTCGTCGGCATACTGTATGCGATAGTCAAGGTGGCCGTCGCCGGAGGTTGCCGGGCCACATGTCCCTGGGCCGTTGCCTCGTCACAATCTCGCCGGGTAGCCAAGGCCACCGCGGTCGGAAAGGCACGTTGTGAACTCACGGCTTAGCTTGATAAACTTATCAAGCAAAAAAAGTAATGCGGTACTCCGGCTCTGGTCATCCGTTCCAGCCTCCCGGACCTTACCGGCCAGGATGGTAGCCGTCTGCCAGCGACCCGGTGGGGTGAAATTAACAGGGCATTTTTCAAATTTGGGCGTTGTATTGGCTCTTAAACTCAGACCAGTCGAAAAGCATTTTATTGAAATCATTTACTTTTCACCTGGCATTGCCTCCGGCGGACAACCTCGGGCCGGATAAAAGAAGGGATGTTCGTCTTCATCCTGCCTCCGGAGGGCTTTTTGATGTCCACAGGTGAGGGTGACGAATCCGCCGCCGGCGCCACCACTCACCTGTGGACATTTCAGTTAAAGATACCGATCTGGCCTTGCCCATTTCTTTCTTTTATTCGGCCTCTGCCTTCTTCCCCGGCGCATTCCAGTAATCTTTATGCGGATTGTTATATTCTCGCACGTCACCAAAGAAAATCTTTTCTCCGGTCACCTTTTCAGCCAATTTGTTGGTTATTGCCAGCAATTCACGGAATAAATCATTCGCCTTAACGGCTCCCTTGTGACTGACCTCCGAAAGCCAATCTAACTTGTCTGCGTCAAAGTCTTCACCATTGGTCAAAAGCAGGAAAAGATAGAGGCCATCGCTCGCTCGTCCGATTTGCTCGGCGAACTCGTCAGAGATTTTGCCGATTCTTTTCGTGATATCCGTCTCCATCAATGCACCTCCGCCGGTGCCACGGTTGGCCGATATCGGCCTGTCGGTATCATCAAGCTTACCGCCAGACAAGATAATGTTCTGGTAGACCTTGCGTCCGGCATAGGGACCGGCTACCACGGTGAATTCTGTCTTCATGTACAGGGCGTCAATGGTCTTGGCTTTTGCCAGCCAGTAGTCTTCGCCCTGGCCTGCCTCACCTGGTCTGATCATCATTTGACATCTGCAAACAGTGTTCGCCGGGATCAAAAAAGATTTTTCCATAATTTTTCTCCTCCACAAAACGAGACCGGCGGTTCAACGAGTGTTACTGAAGGTGCCCAATAAAAACACCCGCCCATGCGTCACCGTATGGGCACACTCATCAAAACGCCGGTCAATTTTTCTGGAAATAGAAATAGCCACTAACGGGTGACAAGCCGTGTTTGGGTGGTTAACTGTCTTAGCGACGCGAGGATTACCACAGGTGAATGGCTTTTGTCCGGCACTTTCTTTCATGGCCTGCCGGATAAAAGAAGAAATCATCTGTCGGCGACCGGATCTGGCCAGCGTGATATCTCCGCCGGACGCATCATCGGCATAATTTGGTGACTCTATTTTTACCCGGACTCCGCTGCTCCCCACCTCTAAGGCTGACCTAACGCCGCTCGGAAGCCCAAGCCGCGGATCATGAAGGACGGTACGCGGTAGCCGCGGCTGGAGCACCGCGGGTAGTCGGCAGAGCTGGCCCAACAACCGCCCCGACCAACCCGGCTCGAGCCGGAATTAGGACCACGGGTATCTCCACCAGTCGCAGCGGCATTCCTATACCAGTTCCCGTCATACCTGTCCCAGACCCACTCCCAGACATTCCCGGCCATATCGTAAAGACCATACCCATTGGCTTTGTAAGTCCCCACCGGAGTAGTCTCATCTTTACAGCCAATATAGTTTGCCTTACTGCAGTCGATATGGTCACTGTATTTACCGCCCTGACTGGGCCAGGGATAGTGGTGACCGCCCAGGCCGCCTCGGGCCGCTTTCTCCCTCTCCGCCTCCGTGGGTAGCCGATACCCGTTGGACGTCCATTTGACCATATCTTTGCTCAAGTCCGTTTGCCCTGTTCGGTAAACTTCCGTCTGGGCTGTATCGGTATAGTAAGCGGGCGTCCGCCCTTCCTTTTC
>JADFYC010000244.1 GCA_015233295.1 Deltaproteobacteria bacterium
CTGTTGACCCTGGGTAAAGGCCAGAGAATGGGCATCTTCGCCGGTAGCGGCGTGGGAAAATCGACTCTGATGGGCATGATGGCCCGAAACACCAGGGCGGATGTCAACGTCATCGGGCTGATCGGCGAGCGCGGCCGAGAACTGCGGGAATTTATTGAAAAGGACTTGGGCGAAGAAGGATTAAGAAGGTCGGTGGTGGTCTGTGCTACTTCGGATCAGGCTCCGCTCGTCCGGATGCGGGGGGCCTACATTGCCACCACCATCTCCGAGTATTTTAGGGACCGCCGTAAAGATGTTTTGTTGATGATGGACTCTTTGACCCGATTTGCCATGGCCCAGCGGGAAGTCGGCCTGGCGGTGGGAGAACCGCCCACGACTCGCGGCTATACGCCCACTGTGTTTACACTCTTACCGAAGCTCCTGGAACGGGCCAGTGTCTCCGAGGGAGGCGGCAGCATAACCGGTATTTACACCGTCTTGGTGGAGGGCGATGATTTCAATGAGCCCATTTCCGATGCCGCCCGGGCCATTCTGGATGGTCATATTATGCTCACCAGGGAAATGGCGGCCAGGAATCACTACCCGGCCATTGACGTTTTGAGCAGCGTCAGCCGGGTCATGTCCGACGTGGTCACGCCCGAACAGAAGCAAGCCGCGGGACGGCTTCTAAACATCCTGGCTACCTACCGACGATCTGAGGATCTTATCAACATCGGCGCTTACGTCAAGGGCTCCAACCCAGCCATCGACCATGCCATCTCCATGATTGACCGAATCAATAACTTTCTGATCCAGTCCGTCAACGAAAAAGTTACCTTCGACCAGTGTGTGAATGATCTGCGCACCCTGGTGGGATAAATCCAACACAGCGCATCCTGACAGAAAAGAAACAGCAGTCGGCGGAAGGAGCAAAGCCATGCTCGGTAAGACTATAGAGAACGTAAAAGGAACCGAACTGTCAGCCGAATGGCTGATAAGACAAGGGTTCATTCCTGAAGAAACATTCACTATCACGATAGAACCCGCACCAGACGATGATGAAAATATGCCCCTCGAAGAAATGTTCCGTCCTGAGTTTGTAGCTGAAATGGAGAGGGTAGACCGGGATATAAAGCAAGGCAAGTTCACTATTTGCCGGACTCCGGAGGAGGACGAGGCATTTTTTAAGTCGGTTTGGGAAGATGAGTAACTACGGCAAGAAATATTCGGAAAACTTCAAAAAGGATCTAAAGAAAATCAAGACGGATTTCCTTCTCCGGGAGCGCGTGGTCGGCAAGATAGCCGAAATTATAGAACCCCCCCACCATTATAAACCATTGCGAAACATGCTGAAGAACAGGCGACGGGCTCACCTGGGTAGTTTTGTTTTGCTGTTCGAGGTAGACGACATGGAAAAATTAGTTACCTTTCATTCCCTCAGACACCACGATGAAGCCTATAAGTGATCCGGATAAACCCAGGTGAAGCGTTTACCCATTAGTCCGACATGGGCATTTTTTATCACCTTCGGTTGACTTCGGCAGGAAACTGGGATGAAGAAAAGCAAAAAGAACAAACTCAAGGGCAAAAAGAGCCCAATATCAGGCGCTCAGGTGGGCCAAATGAAAGGCCCGGCACTTTCCCGGCCGACCGGCGCGGATGAGGTTCACGCCCCCAACCCCGTGGGCCTGGCCGCCATCATGGCTCCCGCCGCGGAGATTGACGTCGATCTAACGGCCGACCTGGCCCGGATGGCCTCTATCCCGGTTCCCGGTCCGGCCGTGGCCATTGGACGGTTGGGCCAGTCGCGTGGCGCTACCGTGGCTGTCCAACCATCCCAGGCGTTGGCCGGGGTCGACCAGGCCCCGCTCCCCGTCACGGAAGGAGACACTGAAGGGACCATATCTCTGTGCATGATCGTCAAGAATGAGGAAATCATGCTGCCCCAGTGTCTGGCCAGCGCCAGGGACGTGGTGGATGAGATCATCGTAGTGGATACCGGGTCCACCGACCGGACTCCGGAGATCGCCGCCTCATTCGGGGCCAAGGTCTATCATCACCCCTGGGAAAATGACTTCTCCAAGATGCGGAATTATTCCCTCTCCTACGCCACCAGCGACTGGATTCTAATTTTGGATGCGGATGAGCGATTGGAACCCGATGACCATAAAAAATTGCGGGCCCTAACCAAACTCATCGGCGCCACCGGAGTATATTTTATCTTATTCAATCAACTGAGAGACAAGATATCTTTCTCTAAAATGAACACCATCAGGTTGTTTCGCAACCATCAAGGCGTTCACTATGAGGGGATCGTCCATAATCAACTGATCTTCACCGGTCCGGTTCCCTATTCGGACGTCCGGATGTATCACTATGGCTATGCTCTAGACGACGACAAGATGGCCAAGAAATGCGTCCGAACCACCGCCTTGTTGGAAAAGCAGTTGGAAGCTGATCCTAATAATCCTTTTATATATTATAACTTATGTAAAATTAAATTTATGGACAACAAGACCGAAGAGTCCATCGAGGCCGCCCGCCGGGCCATCTCCCTGTTAAAGGCTCAGCCGGGGTTCGACTTTTCCAAATCTTTCTTTACCGATATGTACCACACCCTGGCCGTGGCTCTGACTAAGTTGAATCGGTTTGATGAAGCCCAGGAAGCCCTGGAGGATATTATCTCCCTTTGTCCGCATTATTTGGACGCCTTTTTTGATCTGGGCCGGCTTCATGCCCAGGCCGGGAGAGAGAAGGAGGCCCTGGAGGCTTACAATAAATACTTCGACCTGCTGGACCGGTATCTGAACAAACAGATCTATCTGCCCATGTCAGCCTATACCATGGAAAATAAACCCCATGCCTTGAACGACCTGGGGGCGATGTATCACAATCGGGGGGAGCTGCTTAAGGCTAGAGAATACTTTAACAAGGCCATCAAGGCCAACCCCAGCCTGCCTGACCCTTATTACAACCTGGCCATGTTGGCGGAGACAGAGGGCCGGGTGGATGAGTCGGCGGCTTTTTTTGAGCGGACTCTGCGGCTGCGGGAGGATTTCCTGCCGGCCAGGACCAAGTTGGCCTTTTTGTATTACCGGTTAGGTCATTTGGTGGAGGCTGAGGATGTCCTCCGGCGGGGCCTGGAAATACATCCCCGGAATCCAGAGATGCATAATAATATGGCTGGGCTATATCTTAAGCAAGGCAGGTTGGCGGAAGCCCTGGAGGAGTCGTTGAAAAGTGTGGCCGCGCTGGATAGCTTTGCCGTTGGTCACCTTAATCTGGGGCTGATCTACTCCAAACTAAATGACTACGCCGAAGCCGTTATCCATTTCCGCCGGGCCATTGACTTAGAGCCAAGAAATGTCATCAGCTACATTAACCTGGCCTCATCGTTTGAACACCTGGGCGATTTTGACCGGGCCCGCCAGGTATACGAGGAGGGGTTAGCGGCCAATCCAAATAATCCCACCCTGATTGACGCCTTCAAGAATGCGAGGTGCTATCCCCATGTTTCGCTTTAGCTTAGAAACGTTGCTCCGATTGAGAATTCAAGAGGAAGAACAGCAACTCTTAAAATTCTCTGAAAGCACCAGAATCCTTCAAGAAGAGGAGGCCAAGCTCAAAGCCCTAAAGGAAATGGAGACCCGCTACACTGAAGAATACCGGGTCAAACAACAGCAGGGTGTCGATCTGGCGGAATTGACCATATATCGAAATTTTTTCCGCCGATTGAGTCAAGAATTGCTCGAACAAATGGACGCTATCCGTAAAGCCCAAGAATATCAAGGAAAGTGCCGGCAGGACCTGATTGATGCCACCAAGAAGAAAAAAATTCTGGAGACTCTCAAGGCCCATCAATTCACCGCCTGGCGCAAGGAACAGAACATGAAAGAAACCAAGCTACTCGATGAAGTGGCCATCACCAGATTCGGCAAGTGAGTCGGTGGCTGCGTCAGGAATAACTATGCGAAAAATTCTGATCATATCTCTTTTTGTCTTCGTCTCCGCCGCCATTACCGCGACCGTCTGGGTGGTACCCCTGCCACTTTTCGATGGACTGAGGAAGGTATTGCCAATTCCGGGCCTGGTTCGGAGTTTGCTTCCGGCGGCATGGCATCGAGACCAGCCGGATATTCCTCCGATGACCAGCCATAGGCCGATAGACTCCAACTCACGTGAGGGCAAAGGAATTAAATCGGTCAGCGGACCATCGGCGACACCCACTCCCGACTATACTTATACAGAATTGAGGGAGCGTTCCAAAGATCTTGAAAAAAAAGAAGAGGAAACGGCCGAAAAAGAGGCCCGGCTAAACAAAGTCAAGTGGGACCTGGAAGCCAAGTTGGAGTACCTGACGGAGGTGCAAAGAAGACTGGAACGGGAAGTTGACCGAAGAAGATGAATCTGGTCGGCCGGAAGCCTTTAATCCCCGCAAACCGAAAAAAAACGACATCATGCGCAAGATAATATCCGTATTAGCCGTTGTTTCAGGCTTAAGCTTGTTTCCGTTGTTTTTCTACCCTGGTGGTCCGCGATACCTCCGGATGGCTGAATGGATAGAGCCGGCTACCGTCCAGGCTCAGGAAAAGCATCCTACGACCCAGGACCGGAAAAAACACCCCACGGCCAAAGCCAGGGAAAAGCATCCCACGGCCAAAGCCCCGAAAAAACATAACGCGGCCCAGGCCCCCAAAAAGACCCTTATCCCCCCCACCCCGACCCCGAAACCGACCAGTCCACCGGTACAAGAGGAAGAGGATGCAATGCGGGAACCGGTGGATTTGGCGGACGGTACGGAACCACCCCCAGAACCCGTCAAGGCCGCGGGGACGATGAAAAAGCGCCCCGTTACCCCGACCCCGACCGCCAAACCTACTCCTACGCCTACGTCCACGCCGGTCTATTCCTTGACGGCCAAAGAAAAACTGGCTAATGATAATAGGGAAAAGGAGGAAAAGATCGCCGAGCGTGAGACCAGAATGCAGCAGGTCAGGGCGGATATTAAGGTCCTGCTGGAGAAGCTGGCTGAAGTCCAGAAAAGGATAGATGGACTGGCGGCTAAGAAGAAAGAAATAAAAGAGACCAAACAGCCCAAAGAAGAGGCCCACAATGATGAGACACTTCTTCGCCTGGCTAAGATTTACGAACAGACTCCTCCGGAATTGGCCGGCCCGCTACTATCCGATTTGGACCCGACTTTAGCGGCCCAGTTGATCATGCTGATGAACGTGCGCAAGGCCGGCCAGGTCTGGGGTTTTATAGACAAGGCCAAGGCCGGCAAGATCAGTGAGGAAATCGCCCATAAAAAGACGGACGCTCAAAAGTCGGGAAAAAAGTAGTTATCCCGGTTGGTTGTTCCGGGATGACAAGATTGTGTAGAACATCTGGTAAATCAACCTGAGTTCAATAAGTACACTAATAGATTATTATTACTAATTATATTCACGCGATCGCTCCAATTGCATCACTCTGGAAAAAAACTTAGCGGCTTCTTTGAGATTTTCAACCCTTTGGGATCGCGTCTCTGGAAGGTCTTTTTACCACGGCAACACGTTAATAAATATAAGGTTAACAACCGATGATAAACTACTTCGCACCGCTTGGGAGATGACTCTTCTTTTTCGTTTTTCGGCTTTTGCTCTTGTTTATCTCAGCGCGGTTAAGCGTGCCTTCCAGACGATCCATCTTCTGCGATAGCAGGTGAAGTTCCTCTTGAATCCCCAAAATAGACTGGTGGCCGGCAGCAGCATCATTGGCTGGGGAGGCCGAACTCGCTGGAGGAGGATTATCTTTTAAGGCAGACGAAATATTCGATGGGACTTGCCCGGTTGGCTGAGGAGTCAGAAGCATCTTGGTCTGATTTAATT
>JADFYC010000245.1 GCA_015233295.1 Deltaproteobacteria bacterium
TTCGATTAATACCTTGTTCACCTCTTTACCTTCGGGGCCTGTTTGATGGGTGATCAAGTTGGATCCGATCATCTGTTTGGCGGTATTATAGACATCACCAAGCGAAGACACCACTTTTACTCCCCCACCTTTTCCCCGTCCCCCGGCGTGGATTTGGGCTTTAACCACATACGTGTTGCTATCCAGCCTCTGGGCCACTTCTCTGGCTTCGTCGGCCGAGAAAGCCACAAACCCGTCGGGCACCGGCAAGCCATGTTTCCGGAACAGTTCCTTAGCTTGATACTCGTGAATCTTCATGGTGACCTCTCTTGTGAAAGTCTCGTGTTATCTTTTGGTTGGATGTGAGAGCTGTTTAACGAACCATATTTATATCTCAACTACTTGTAAACAGCAAGAATAAAATGAAGCAGAGCCAGCGAATGAAATTTATTTTGAGCAGTGATATTCTCTCGAATATCCATGGCCTTTCATGTTTGAGAGGATCGGGGAAGAATTTCTTCCACCAACCTCTTAAATGAAAGGACCCAGGTTACGGCAAAGATCGACCCCACAACGATATTGGATGAATTCAAGTCAATTCCTGACCCTCGCATTTTTTTGAAGACTCGACACAAGCCCAAATACACCACTGTTTCCGATATAGATCGGCCTGACGGGAAAGATAAACGGCCAGACTCAAAAATGATCGGCATGGTTGAGTCAGAACGCCATATTGGTGATAAAACAACTGTTGAAAAGAGGTACTATATATCAAGTATGGCCAATGATGCGCGAATGTTTGGTAAGGCTGTTCGGAGTCATTGGGGCATTGAGGATGAGCTGCACTGGGTGTTGGATGTGACTTTTCGGGAGGATGACAGTCGAATTCATAAAGGGAACTCCGCCGCGAATATGGCGGTGATACGTCAGATGGCCCTAAGCCTCTTGAAGCGGGAAAAGACAGCCAAGATTAGCATGAATATCAAAAAGAAGAGATGTGGTTGGGATGACAGCTAGTTATTAATGGTACTCCGTGCCTGAGATTTTGATGCGTTTGCTCTGGTGGAAGCCCCGGTCTTGCTCACTCGCTGGCCCAGGCCGTTGATGGCGTAGGAGGTGGTGACTCCGCCCGTGGTGACCTGGACCAGCCGGCCCCGAGCATCGTAGCCATAGGTGTAGGTGCCGTCCCCGGTCAGATTCCCGGCCGCGTCGTAGGTGTAGGTGGTGTCACCCGAGGCGTTGCAAGCTCAACGCCAACCTGACCTCGGCTTTATTAACAATCGAGGCGAGATGCAATGGTGCGGCATTTGTCAGTTGAGTCCTTTGGCTGATACTCGGCTATCTTAGATGCAGTTTCCGGAAATGCAAATTTGAGGGCAGCCCAGCCAAAGCAACGACGGTCACTGGATTCCGATCTAATGAGATTGATTATGGATGGTAGTTCGTCAGTGATGTCCTCCCCCCGCTTCATCAGATGGGCCAGCAGGAGGTGCGCAATATAGTATTCATTATCACTACGAAGACGTTCACGCAAATGTTGGCTAGATTCCTTTTCAAGAGATCGTTGGGCCAAGCGCGATGCAAATACATACGGTAGACGGCATACCAAAAACCCGGCACCGCCTCCGATGACGGCACCAGCGAGCCCGCCTACCATGCCGAAGTTGATGTAACCGTATTTGCTCCCAATGAAAATGCCGACGAAAAAGCCACCAAAGCTGAGCAAATCAAATACCGTGTACCCGCGTTGGTTAATCATTGGCAACCGCATTTCTTGTTGCCGCCACCTGCCAAAGCTTCAGACGTGCCTCCCAGAAGCAAAGATAATGATGCAGCAGGAGTGGGGCCAGTTCCCCACGTTTTCGCCCAGTTCCCCCACAAGTTAAATATAGCACTCCCCAGCCCGTTATTGATAATTGCAGCGCCTCGCTCGACTGTGGACAATCCAGCAAGGGATCCAAACGCAGCGTCAGTTAGCGTTGTTTGATCAAACTCATAAAGGATCGGATTGCTCAACCACTCTGAAACATTGGCAACAGAACCGGCTAACCCGACGGCACCATAGCCTGCCACGAGTGTTCCCAATGTGGCATCGCTCGTTGATGGAGTCCAAAGTGCAGCAAGCATTCCAGGAATGGCATATAGCGGATTGCCCGTTGATACTTGCTTATTGGCCCAATATTGGGCAGCTGAGTCGCCGTAGCATTCGCCTGCGTCAAACATGTCGCCAAACAACAACCCTGTTGGGTCTGTCCGAGTGATCGGATTATTTTGGACATACGCGTACGTATTAATCCCCCCAGCCAGCCCAATCGGATCGCTCTGCACATACCTCCCCAACCCCGGATCATAATCCCGGGCCATATTGTAGCACAGCCCAGTCTCAACATCAAAGTATTGCCCTGGAAATCTTAGATTATACGTCAGCGTCCCTGTCGGTGCGCCGTTGCCGAAGGGATCGCGGTCCCACTTCCAAACAGTACTGCCACTACCGTCGACAATAGACCGCGGTGAGCCCAGATGATCGGGATTAACATAATACTGCGCCCCCGGCTTGAGCACCGCGACGGGTAAATCGCCCAGCCAGACCGTCTCCTGAACTACATTGCCCGTGCCGTCGTATTCGCCAAGGAGATGCCCGGCCTCATCGTAAACGAAGATGGTCGTCGTGGAGGCCCCGGTCTTGCTCACGCGCTGGCCCAGGCCGTTGATGGCGTAGGAAGTCGTGACGCCGCCCGTAGTGACCTGAACCAGTCGGCCGCGGGCATCGTAGCCATAGGCGTAGGTGCCGTCGCCGGTGAGATTCCCGGCCGCATCGTAGGTGTAGGCCGTCGCCTTGCCGCTATGCTTCTGAGCTCACAATTACATTAGCGGACTCTTTTAATTCTAAATCATCAAACTCGATATAATTATGACTTTTTTCAAACGAGACACTCAATATTTTTTCAATAACCCTCCGCCATATATTTTTGTCGAGGTCCATCATGATAATGGATTTGTTCTTTGTACACAGATTCCTGCCACCTTCAGACGACCTCAGAAGTATTTTGAAATCTTCGGTTGTTTGAATATAATCTAAGGAATTTAATCTTATTTCTATTCCGAGTTTTGTCCCGAGAGGATGAAGATCATACACAAGCTGTAAAAAATCACTTGGAATGCCCTTCCAATAGAAATTTGGACCAGGCTCTCCTTCTAAAAAATCATTAGTGTATTCAATTGATATCATTCTTTTTGCCCCCCCTCGCACCTTCATTTAACAGGAATATCTACCCAAGGACTATTAGGGCTTGGCGGATTGTAATCCCAATGACCTTCTGGGTGATATTTATCGGGTTTGTGAGGACGCCATTCTCCACCTTCTGGATCCCATAAGCTTTTTTCACCTCTTTCACGGGGTTTTTTGCGTGATGGGTCACCTATTTCACACTCCCCTTCAACAGGTGGTTCTGGCCATGTAGATGGATCAGTCAAATCAGTATTTTCATCAATGCCTTCATTTTGATTCATTAGATAATCTAATAATGGTAATTGGTTAAACAGGTTTAGGAAGTCTTTCATTTGATGCCATTGCTCTGGTGTTAATTGCGTCAGTGATGGACTCCCAGGAGGAGGTAGCAAAAATGGGTTTGCAGCAGGTATTGCCTGCAATCCCCACGGATCAACCCAATTAACCGGATTATTCCCAACATACGCGTACGTATTCAACCCTCCCATCAACCCAATCGGATCGCTCTGCACATACCTCCCCACCTCCGGGCTATAATCCCGGGCCATATTGTAATATAGACCGGTCTCGACATCGAAGTATTGCCCCGGAAACCTGAGATTATATGTCAGCGTCCCTGTCGGAGCGCCGTTGCCGAAGGGATCACGGTCCCATTTCCAGACAGTGGTACCGGTGGAGTCTATAATGGACCGCGGTGCGCCCAGATGGTCGGGATTCACATAATACTGCGCGCCGGGCTTGAGCACGCCTACCGGTAAATCGCCCAGCCAGACCGTTTCCTGGATCACATTGCCCGACCCGTCATACTCACCCAAAAGTTGGCCCGATTCGCCATAGACGAAGATCGTTGTCGTCGTGCCTGATTTCCGCACGCGCTGCCCCAACCCATTAATGGCATACGTCGTCGTACTGCTTCCGGCCGTAACCTGCACGAGTCGTCCCCGTGCATCGTAACCATAGGTGAAGGTGCCGTCCCCGGTCAGATTCCCGGCCGCATCGTAGGTGTAGGTTTGGGTCGTGGGGCCGGTTCGGCCGAGGAGCTGGTTACTTCCGCCGGAAATGGAAGAGCTTGTCACACCGGCAATGAGGCTGGGGCGACTCGTTGCTGTCGATGATGCCGGTGATCCGGCCGGCGGCGTCATAAGTATAATTGATGGTCTGATTCCCGGCGGAGTCCTGGATCGTAATTCCGAAGACGCGGCCGTCCTGATCAAAGGTGCGGCTATAGGTGGATACACCCGAACCCTGGGTCCAGCTCGCGGCGGAGCCAAAGGCCTGATAGGTGACGGAACCGACCAGGGGAGTGCCGTCCACTTGAATATCGCTGACATGGCCGCCCGCGTCGTACGAAAAGGCCAACACCCGGCCCGACGGGTAGGTCATACTCGCCCTGCGTCCCGAGGCATCATAGGTATAGCCGGTCGTAAGAGTGACCGAACCGGTGACCTGTTGTTTCTGGGTGACCCGGCCGTGGCTGTCGTAACTATAGGTGGTCGAGCCGCTGGAATCGGTCATCCTGTAGAGGCGGCCGATACTTCCCTGGTCGTACTGCCGGGTGATGCTCGAACCGTCGGCAAATGTCGCTTTGGTCGGGCGGTTTAGGGCGTCGTAGGTATAGGTCGTCGTCTTACCCCGGGCGTCGGTGGAGGTGAGCACGTTCCCGGCCGCGTCGTAGGTCTTGGTCGTAGTTCCGGTGTCCGGGCTCTGGACGGAATTGAGGTTATCCAGCCCGTCATAGGTGTAGGCCGTAGCCAGGCTGCGCGGATCGGTCAGACCGGTCAGGTGGTTGTTGGCGTCGTAGCCATAGGTTGTCGAGCCGCTGTTGGGGTCGGTCATCTTGATCAGGCGGTTCAGGGCATCGTAGACATTGCTGGTGGTGTGGCTCAGCGGATCGGTCGTGCCGGTCAGGTTGCCGTTGTTGTCGTAGGCGTACGCGGTCGTCTGGTTCTGCGCCCCGATGTCCTGGGACAGACGGTTGAGCGCGTCATAGGCGTGGGAGCGGGTTTGGGCCAGGTGATTGGACGGATCGAAAACTTGTTCCTGGACCCGGTTGCCCACGCCGTCGAGCGTATAAACAATGCTGTTGCCCAGCGCGTCCTCGATGCCGGTGAGCCGATGGGCCGTGTCGTAGGTGTAGTCGAGAGAGGAACCATCCGGAAGGGTGATGTCCATGAGTTGGCCCACCGCGTCGTAGGCGTAAGTCGTGATCTCCCCGCCGCTGGTTCGGGAGGTCAGGCGGCCGCGGGCGTCGTAGGCCAGCGTGGTCGAAAGGCCATTGGGGTCGGTCATGGTTAGGGGCCGCCCATTGGCGTCGTAACCCGTGATTGTGGTCACGTGGCCCAGGGCGTCGGTCACGGTGGCCAGACCACCTGTGGAAGCGTAAGTGTAAGAGGTCGTATGACCGAGCGGGTCTTGGGCGGTGAGGACCTGGCCGCTGCTGTTGTAGGTGTAGGTCCAGGTTCGGGCCAGGGAGCCGGCCGTGATCGTTTTGGTCAACAGGTTGCCCTTAGGGTCATAGGTGAAGGTGGTCACCCGGTTTGGTTCGGTGATGCTGAGCGGCAGGCGAAAGCTATCATGCCAGGTGGTGGTGATGGTCCGGGCCTGCGCCG
>JADFYC010000246.1 GCA_015233295.1 Deltaproteobacteria bacterium
AGGACGCACGCAGCAGGTACTATCCTGAATGTACGGCACTTCTGTCATTTCGAGCGAAGCGAGAAATCTTAACGTCCTTATGTCACTCCGGACAAGAGTGAGGTGACCTTAAATCAATGACATTGAGATGAAAGATACAGTGGTGCTACTATTCTGTCGGTCTAATATCGGTGAGATACTAGAAAAACTTCTTACCTTGTTCCTCAAGACTACTGAACCGATAAGGCCCGGCAGAAAAAATCCAAGAAAAATGGTCATAAAAAGAAAGACGCACCACTTCGCATATAAACCAATTCGTTAAGTCAATGACATTGTCTCTGCACCTGGAAATTTAACGATGAGTCTGCAGTTGACTGGAGAACCGGGAGTGTGATAACATGGCAATGTATAAGATAATTGTCAATGCCAGAAAGAGGATGAGCCATGGACACACCCAGTTCCCGAGAATCGCAAGACACTCTAAATAAATCCGGTGATCGGAAAAACCTGATCGACATCGTCCAAAAAATTCCCTTTTTCAGCGCCTTTGACCGGACTATCTTGACCGAGATCCTGCGGTTAAGTAAGACCAGAAAATATCAAGCCGGTGATATTATAATCCTCGAAGAAACATATGATTCCCGGTTGCATATCATGATCAATGGGACAGTGGCGGTCACCAAACAAAACGAAATAATTACTTTACTTGATGAACCGGGTGACGTCTTCGGCGAATTGGCGATCATCGACGGCGACATCCGCTCGGCCTCGGTCAAAGCCGTCCGGGATGCCGTTTGCCTGGAGGTGGACGCCTCCTTTATCGACCGGCTAACTCCTGAAAAAAAAGCCAACTTTCATCGACTTTTCTACTCTTTCATCATCGGGACTATGGCCCGACGGCTGAGAACCACCACCAAGAATGTCTCGGACATCAAGTTGGACAATAGTAAGCTGCGGCAGGAACGGAACCAATTGGAAAATGAAAACCGACAATTAAAAAAAGAAAACGCCAGGCTGAAAGATGAGGCGGCTCTACTCCGAAAAGAAAATATATCAAGAGCTATGGTGACTAATAAAGACCATCGGTAGGTCTGATTCATTCCTCCGACCGAATCAAGAAATTGAAGGTAGCATACAGCAATCGAAATGAAAACGACAGGTTCGAGCCTTTCTGTCACGTGCTCTTATACCATATCCGGCATCACTTTTGAGCCGTCTCAGTTGCCCCCCCGTGGCTTACATAATTCAGGACCCATCCGTTTTTGACCGTCCCATATTTTTTGCAGGAGAATTCTTGAGGTCGAGAAATATTTTGCTTGACAAAAACTATCCCTTTTTATAGTAATTGGTAAGACCAATTCTTGAACTGAGCACTCTCCGTTGACTCAATGCCTGCGATTACGCCACCCATAGGGCGAATGCTTTTGGTCAGACCTTTACAACAAGACGCTGGCCGAGTATAACAATTTCTCTTTCTACGAAAAAAAAACTTACCCCATTATCAGGCGTCAACATATGAGCGAAATACTTGATCAGAGCGATATCGATTCCCTGTTCGGGACAAGTGCGGCTGTAACCCCCAGTCCACCTCCGCCGCCACCGCCTGGTAAGGTCCCCAAAGAAGGAAGTATCGCCCTGGACCAGGGTGACATTGATAGTTTATTTAGCCAGGCTAAGGCGCCGGAACCGGCCAGAGTTGAGCCACAACCACCTGTCGTACCTGGTCCGACACCTGTTCCTGCCGCCAAGCCGGAACCGGCCAGAGTTGAGCCACAACCACCTGTCGTACCTGGTCCGGCACCTGTTCCTGCCGCCAAGCCGGAACCGGTGTCAACAACCATACCGGCGCCTGTTCCCGTAGCCATCAAAGCGCCACCTGTTAAGCCTGGGCCGGCGCCCGAATCTCCGGCTAAAGAAGGAGATGCTCCAGAGGAACCGGCGGCTTTAACGAGCCATCAGAGCCAGGTTAAGAATTATCTGCGCGTGATTGCTGCGGCCGAAGCCATCAGACTTCTGACTAACCTGCAACATGGCCCGGAGTTGTTAAAAATTATCGAAATGATACTCGATATGGACAAGAGTGGCCAACAGGCCATTAAAGAATTCATTATCAACCTCCAATTTGAAGCCTGATTTCAGGTAACACAGGTAAGTCGTAAGGAAATTACCCACGGTGAATAACCAGAAACCACGACAAAAAGAGTCGTATTACGACAAGTTGCGGCCGGAGCATTTTAAGGAATTATCCGCCCGCCCGCCTGAGGACGTAGCTCTGCGGAGCCTGGCCGCTTACCATCCGGAAACCGGCTTCTCCCTTTCTCTGGCTGGCCGCGATTACCTGGTCAATCCCTGGGACGGCCAGGTGGTCGCACTTCCTGAAAACCAACCGGTCCCTTTCTTGGTAGGACTGGTGGCGGTCATGTATCTGCTCCATGCTGATTATAAAAAAGTTACCGGTCGGTTAGTCACGGCTCAGGAGCTAAAGGGTGGGACTCAGTTTTTTGTCGGCCCCCACGCCCTCTCGACCCAAGGGTTGGTCAGGAAATACGGACACCGGTCAGAGGAGTTTCGGCAAGCCGGATTGGATTTAGGGGGCAAGCCGGTACCCTATGGTGACGCAGCGGTGGAGATCCCGGCCCTGCCCAAGGTGCCGCTGACTTATATTTTATATACGGCGGATGAAGAATTTGAGGCCCGGATGGTTATCGGATTTGACGCCTCGGTGGAAGATCATCTGCCGCTGGACGTTATCTGGGGGCTGGTTGAGCTGGTCTCCGGTTATCTGGAACATGGAAACGAGTATCAATGGAATCTTGGAATAAAGAAATGACCCGCCGGGATTGACCGACGGTGGGAGGTTTGGGAAAACGGGGCGAAGGTGAACGGAACGTTGAATCTGGGTAGGATCTCAGGGGATGACTATGCGACACATCGTCGCCGAAAGGATGTCTCTGATCAGGGACAAAAGAAAGTCTTATAGAATCGCCAAGAAGCGTGTCAGGCCGTTGAATCGGGAGGAAAAAGATGCTTACTGGCGCCGTCTTTTTATGGTCGGGGCCTTTCTGATCATGGTCGCATCCATGACATTCTTCGGTACCCGGAGCTACCATGGCCTGATCGACCGAGGCTATCGGGATGGGTATGAATTGGCCTATCGGTCTCAAAACTCTCCTGTTGGGTCCCGATACGCCGCTGACGGCCTGACCGATGCCCTGTTCCAGGAAGTCACGAGGGAGATGCCCTACGTTTACAAGAGGGGGTTCCGCCGGGGATTTAATGAGGGCTTGCGGGTTGGCGTCCTTGGCCGACCAGCCGGCGCCAGGGAAGATGTTTCATCCCCGGTGGTCTCCTCGCTCAACTGACGATACTGTCAAAATGATGTTTTTTATTCCGGACTGAGGTCAATCCTGCTTAGCCAGGACATCGGCCAGGGCCTCGGCGATATGCTGGACCTTGATCCCGTCGCCTCTCCGTTCCAGACCGCCGCGCAGTTGCAAAATACAGCCGGGACAGTCCGTGACCAGGAGTTCGGCCCCGCTTTGAACCACATGGTCCAGCTTTTTTTTCAATATTTCTGCTGAAAGTTCCGGGAACTTCGTAGAATAGGTTCCGCCAAACCCGCAACAGACATCTTCCTCTTCGGATCGACGGTAATCCAGACCGGCCTTGCCGATCAACTCCCTGGGCGCGGCAACCACACCCAGACCACGGCAAAGGTGGCATGGTGAATGATAGGCCGTCTTTTTCCCGTCACCAATAAAATCAGCTTGCTCCAGCTTGAGGACGTCCTGGACGAAGGAACTGAAGTCAATCACCTTGGCTGAGAATTCCGCCACCCTGGCGGCCAGTTGGGGATCATGGCCCAGGAACGTGGGATAAGCCTTCTTGAGGTGCGAGGCACAGGAGGCGCACGTGGTCAGGATATAGTCGAACTTAGCCGGATCAATGGCCATGACGTTTTGCCGGGCCACGTCGCGGGCTACCGCCGCCTCACCCATCATCAAGGCCGGCAGGCCGCAGCAGGACTGTTCCAGGGGGAAGTCAAGGGCCACGTCGCGGCCGGCCATGACCCGAACTGCCGCGTTCAGTTGCTCTGGAAAAACGAAGTCATGGAGACAACCGGAGAATAGGGCGACGCGCCATTTGGGATTGAGCACGCGAGGACGGATTTCCTCCCAGGTATCCCGAAAAGGTTTGTCCGCCAAAGCCGGCAAAGCCCGAAAGCTTTGATCTTTAGCCAACATGTGGGGCAGGTGGCGCAAATATGGGCCCCCACCGGTAAGTGGCTTCTGAAGCAGCTTGGCTGACCGGAGTAGGACATGAAATAGTCTCCGGCTCTTGAGCGCCTGGGCCAACAGGGTGTTAGACAAAGACGAACCGGTTTCATCCTGGATCCGGGCATGAACGGCCTTGATCAACTCAGGCAGGTCAATCCCGGCGGTACAAACGGATTTGCAGGCGCCGCAACTAATGCAATTCTGGACCAGGTTCTTGGCCTTGTCCCGGCCATGGAAAAAGTACGTCAGAATCAAGCCGATGGCGCCGATATAGATATGCCCGTATTGATGCCCCCCGACCATCCGGTAGATCGGACAAACATTGGCGCAGGCGCCGCAACGAACACACCGCAGCACCTGGGCGAACTTCGGGTCATTGGCCAGGGCGCGGCGGCCGTTATCCAGGAACACGACGTGCATTTCTTTCTTACCCGTGGGGGACGCCGCACACTCATTGGCTCCGGTGATCCAGGTGACATAGGAGGTGATGGCCTGTCCGGTGGCATTACGGGGCAGGGCCTTGATAATGCGCAGGGCATCGGACAGCGTCGGAGTAAGTTTGTCCAGCCCGACCAGGGCCACGTGCACCCGGGGTAGGGTAGTGACCAGGCGCCCATTCCCTTCGTTGGTGACGAGAGCGATGGCCCCGGTCCGGGCGATGGCGAAATTAGCCCCGGAGATACCCATATCGGCCGCGGCGAATTTCGGCCGGAGTTCCCGCCTGGCCACCTTGACCAGTCTTTCTATGTCCACGTCTTGTTTTTGTCTGGTCACCTCGGTGAACAGGTCGGCCACCTGGTAGCGGGACAGGTGAATGGCCGGCAAAACCATATGAGTCGGACCTTCATGACGAAGTTGGATTATAAATTCGCCGAGATCTGTTTCGGTGACTTCATAGCCCCCGGCCTCCAGATGCCGGTTGAGTTGCGTCTCCTCGGAAGTCATGGATTTTGATTTGATGATCTGCTTCACTCCGGCTGCGGCGGCAATGTCGGTGATGATCTGGTTGGCCTCATCAGCGGTCTTGGCCAGATGTACCTTAGTCCCGGCCGCCTCCGCATTTCGCTTGAATTCGTCATACAGTTCGTCTAATCGTGAGATGGAATCGTCCTTGGCCTGGGCGATTTCTCGGATCAGCCCGTCCACATCCATCCCGTCAAAGGCTTTGGCCCGGCCGGCCCGATAAGCCACGGCAAAGGAATCCATGGCCTGGCGTAAAAAATCGTTATCCAGGGCTCGCCGCAATTCTTCCCGGTACTCCTTAACATCGCGCGCCGTCTGCATTATCTGTCCTCCCAGAGCAAGATGTGTAGTTCCAAGGGGCCATGGACTCCCAGGGCCAGGACCCGTTCGATGTCGGCCGTCCGACTGGCTCCGGTGATGAACGCAGTGTAACCGGGCCTCATCCGCATCATGGCCTCCAACTCTGTTTCCAGGTCCGCGGAACTCTGCCTGAGCCTGGACTTG
>JADFYC010000247.1 GCA_015233295.1 Deltaproteobacteria bacterium
GCTTACCTGAGCGGGGCAAACCTTAACAGGGCTAACTTGAGCGGGACAGACCTGAGCGGTGCAGATCTTCGCGGTGCAAAAAATTGGACCAGCTGCCAATTGTCGATTGCAATTATAAACGAAAAAACAAAACTCCCTACGTCCTAAACCCATTCGATACGGACAAATAGAAATTTAAATAGCCCGTGGCAGGAATTGTTGGATGGGGATCGGTCAGGTGAAGACAATTCCCGTGCCTATCAGCCTGGGGCAAGAACGCAATGTTGTTGAATTAAGCTGCGGCCGGGACTGGAGTCCGCTTCATTGTCTAAACCTTGGTTACGCTGATTGACTGATTTACTATGATGTTTTCGGCTTCAAGGCAAACATGAAACCCTACGGCCTACCCGGCAATCCAACACATGGGTATTCTGCTTTAATCATAGTCTTTCATTTAATCAGCGTAATCAAGGTTCAGACGAGCAACATGCCTAACTGCCTACAATATTTCTTTAATTCAACTGCATTGAGACACGACCGTCTCCACCCTGGTCCGATCAGCATCACCCCGAGCGCTGTTTCACCCGGAAGATATAACCCGTCTATGATTATGATATTAATTATATCTGCAAACCAGGAAATAATGTGAAAAAAGCCTTCCTGATAATCTTATTCTCGCTTATAATGACCTCCTCGGGCTACGGGCAGACGGTGTTGGTGCTGAATACGTCCAACGCCCCGCCCAATGCCACCAGGGATCACACCGGACTGGGCGATCGGGTGGTTAAGGAAGCCTGCCGGAGAATCGGGGTGGAGGTCAAGATCGTCATGCTGCCCTCGGAACGGGCCTTGATTAATGCCAATGATGGCATCGATGATGGAAATTTCGCCCGAATCCGCGGCATGTCCGATCTCTACCCCAACCTGGTCCGGGTCCCGGAAGAGATCACCGAATTTGAGTTCACGGCTTTTACCAAAAATTTGAATATCCAGACTACCGACTGGGCCGGCCTCAAGCCCTATAATGTGGGTATCATCACCGGTTGGAAAATATTGGAAAGCAGTATCGTGGGGGCGAAGTCTTTAGTCAAGGTCAAGGATGAACGGGTGTTGTTCAATCTCCTGGCTCAGGATAAGGCTGATGTGGTCGTGTACGACAAGCGGCAAGGCCTGGTTCTGCTGGGCGGGATGAAACTGACGCAGATCAAGACGCTGAGTCCCGCCCTGGCCAAACGGAGTATGTACATTTATCTGCACAAGAAACATCAGGCGTTGGTGCCGGCATTGGCCGCGGCCATTAAAACCATGAAGGAAGTAATGGGTACGGCTAGTCAAAAAGACTTTATTGGCCAGGGGAAGAGGACCGGTTTTGGTCGTCATGAAGAGGATGTTTTCAAAAGATAATTTGGTCAATTCTTTTAAATTTTGAACTGTTATTTCATGATCGGCGAGTGCAGCCAATTCATCGAAACCATCAACGAAAAAGGCAAATATACCGGCCTGGGCTATGTCCTGGAACGCGGGCAAGGAGACCGGCACGCTGAGTTTATCAAATATCTCTTTGATGATGAAGTCTTCTATGTTTAAATCCCGTTGATAATCTTTGAGGGAAATAAAGACAGGGATGCGGTCTGTTTCACCTTTTAGATATTGTTCAGCCAGTTCAATATAGTAATGTAGAGAGAATGAAGACTTACCCGTTCCGAAGTCGCCCAGTAAGGTCACGAAATTTTTGGTCGGGTCGGCCAGAAACTCAGACATCATCTTATCCAACGGTATTTTTCGGCCGTCTTTGTCTGTACAATTGGATTTAACATAAAGGTTAAACAAATCAGCCCGGCCCATGACCTCAATCAGGAAATCCTCGCCACCGTCTTTAACCTCTTGCCAATTTTTATACTGCCGGATGACGTTGGTCAGGTATGTCTTAAAATGATCCACCAGGACCGATGCGGTCACCTCAGGCGGGACCGACTGGGGCAAATATTCCGGCCGGAGATCCGTCTCATCGAAATCATAGACGCCGAAGACCCAATGGTAAAAATCCGGAGACGTTTGAGCCAGGCGTTTGTGAAATCCAGGTGATACCCAGAATATCAGCGAATAGGGTTTCCGGCTTAAGAGCTCTCGGCCTAGCTGCAGGTAGTATAGTGCCTGTTCAATCTTTTCCTCAGGAAGTTCTTCCAGGCCCAGGATGTGGAAGACATTGGGGCGCCGGCCCATGTGTTCAAAGCTGAACCAAAAAAACTTGGTGAACTGAGCCTTGACTTCATCTATAGGAATGGAAAAATGAAATTGCTCCGGCAGGTCATATTTCAGCCGTTTGATCACTGCTTCCCGCACGGTCTTATCACGATATCGGCCGAGGAACAGCCCACCGACCTCGCAAATCCGGAGTTCCAGCGCAAGTCCGTCATAAGGCTGCCTGGGATCAATCAAGGCAACATCTATTGCTGGTTCCATCTCTGAAGTACCTCCTTCAGGCACGGGTGAGCATCATACCATAAATCATTACCCAAGCGGTATTCCAAGACGAATAGGTTGGTCAACAAATAAGTCAGGTGATTCTCTAATGGCCTTTTTCTAGTGTCCCGAACCGATATGGCGGTTTGTCCATAGGTTTGATAGTCAAAAAGGCGATAATAGTCATTGACTTGTTTGGCCTTGACTCTTTCTGTTATGGCCAGATTGATCGAGGAAGAGTTGCGGAGAATAGCCTCTTTGCAGGCGTCCCGCATGTACTTCACCAAGTCCCGTAACAGCCCGCCGCTGAGGTTTATCAGCTCCTCCAGAGCGTTATCCTCTATCAGACCTTTTTCGATTCTTTTCCACACCATTTCCTTTAAGTAAACAAAGTGGTCACCCTGGCGGTTGCGATCAATGTCGTCCAATGGAACCGGAGAAATGAATTGGTCTTCATATCTATCTCTAACAGGATTAATTGATTCTAAATAAAATGTTTCCAGCGGGAAGGTGTAAATCATTTTAACCTCTGGCGCAGTAACCAGATGAGAGTCTCTTATGAACACCTTTTCCGCCGATTCGGTATTAAATTTGTCAATATTATCTATAATAATTAGGACCTCTTTTTTTGTTTGCCGGGCTATTTCGGCGCAGGCTAGCGAAAGGTTTTGTTGGAGCAGATCAATCTCTTTGCTTAGGTCTTCCCTAAGGATAGCCCGTGTTTCTTTTTCAACAGCGAATTTTCCAGAAATGTTACTCAAAAATGGTAAATTTAGACCAATTTCAACGCCTAATTCTTTAAGCCTCAATTTGTTGGCTGATGGTTCCATCACCGATTTAAAGGCGTTTGACGCTTCCTTGGAAAAAGTCACCTGTTTGGTTTGTTCAGATTTCAGGACCTCCATGTAGGTAGCAAATAAGACATCAACTGTTTCCACATCAAATATGTTCAGGACATTTTCAGCGGCAAAGGAGATGATGTAATATTTGTCCTTCAGCATATCTGCCACTTCATTCAATAGAGTCGTCTTGCCGCAACCCCGATGGCCAATGACCAATATTTTTTGGTAACGGTCCGTTATCCTGATTGTTGTAGTGATGTTGTTGACAAAACTCTTGGCCAGATCATCCACATAGAATCGTTGAATATCTTCGCCCTGTAATGGACGGGGGTCAAACCTGTTGTATGCCTTCTTGAACGCCTCGAAGTTAATTTGCTGGTCAATTTTCCGGTCCATATGTTAGAACTCCTATGCCGCTCCATGAGCGCTTTTTCAGAAAGATCAACAAGCGACGCCGGATGATTCGGCGCCTATCCCCTCGTCTCAATATTACCCCATGATGACAAATTTTAGCAATGAAATTCTACTAATAGCAGTCGCCACCCGACCCAGGGCGAGCCGATTAACCCCTATTACTGAGCGACGGGAACACCCGACCAACGGATTAGAAGAGCGCCGTATTAAAGGTCAATTTCTTCTTGATTTATAAGGTGTTGAGTTGACATTGGGTTTTCAGAGTACTTCTGGTTTTGTTTGTTTTTGTATCGAAACTTTTGGAACTGACGGGCACAATTCGGGCACAGTGGGCACAGAGGTTATCAGCAAAAACTTGATGCTCGGGGCCAGCAACAGGACCCCCAATCCCATCTTCTTGCTGATAGCATCCTATGCCGAAATTCAAGATAGGCATACCTGAAGAGCAAGGACTCTATCAATATTGGCATAACTGGTTATCATCTTGACCAGCAGAATTAACTTAATGGGGATTGGCTGGGCCAGATATCCTGAAAAGTTGATGACCTGTTAGGATGACCAATCATTTTTCTTGAGGATTAAAGTCCAATAAAATATTGAAAGAGTAGATTTGGCGGTAAAGATACCCGCCGCATCTTTATTCAGTTGGTGCCATGTCAGCATTTTCTCCCTTTTCAGTATTCTCACCCTTTGGTCTTCCACGACCCTTCCGTTTTGACTTGTCAATTGCACCAATTGCTAACAAGTATGCCTTAGCACCCTTAATCTGTTCTTTAATAGTTTTAATTTTTACCGTAAATTCTTTGATTTGATCTTGTCCATTTTCATAGATTTTTTTCATTTCCGCTGTTAGGTCAATCGGCATTTTTTCCTCCTTAGCCATAGTTTTTCATCAAATAAGATTTAAAATTTTAAACTACTTTGGCTAAGATGTCAATCAATCAATTCATAAAAATTTTATTATCCATATAATTGTTGGATATAATCCACTTAAAGTAATTACCGTGTCTTCATCTTAAGTAAATCAAGATTATATATTATCCTGTTATCATTGATTATTTTACACCACCTGTCCATTAGGCAGGTAAATTTATAGACTGCTTATCATAAAATTAATTTAAATCTAGATTATAATTCTGGTGCATAATGACTTCTAAGAAATACGTGGTCAGCATCAACAAGAAGGAAAAACTGTCCAAACTCATTTATGATCGCAGTTAAACTTTCTTATCTGAATGATTATTACGTAGAATCATACTCATAAGATAGTTTGTAGGTTCTTAATCAGCCTTGATCATAGGGTGGCATAATTTTATTCAGGCTATTTTAGCATAATTCTTGACGACGATAAAGTAGACAGCGGTAATCTATTTTACATGAATAACCCATTTGGGACTATCCCGAAGTACCAGATTAGGAAACTCATTAGAAGCCCTGTGAGGTTAATTTACAAAACAACCAACGCTTAACAATGGCCCAGAACAGCAAAGAAATTGATCAGCTCCAACTTTTTTTTCGTGTTAATAAATTATGCTGTACCGCAACATATAGTATCCATTTGACTACACACATACAACATGATGTGTATAATCATAACATATTAATATCATTATTGATTAACTCATCATGTTTGGGCCAACCTAACTTGCACCTTAATTTGGTTCGAAATCTTCCATCATTTAAGATAACTTGTCTTATCCATAAGATAAGATAAAGTTTGAACCAAACCATTCCGCACCCCACCTGGCTCCCAATTCTTCCGTAGTAATCCCTGCCCATGCTCTACCTCACTTGACCAAGTGCCTGCCCAATTTAATCTTATAAATTTACGTTAGCTGATTACCATAAGATGTCACTCTAAAATTAATTTATCCCCAAATATAGTGGCGGGTACCCCCTTCTCTGACCGCATAATGGATTATCCTTTTTTAAATATAACCCCTACCCCCCCCCCCGCAACTTTCTTCTCTTACCGCTGCATGAAAATTCTTTCTTCTCCAAAATCCCCCCCCAAATATTGAACC
>JADFYC010000248.1 GCA_015233295.1 Deltaproteobacteria bacterium
TGTAGATTAGTAAATTGCGGCAACTAAGCAGGTCAAGCCTGGAGAATGGGGCGTCTTTAAGGACATCTTGCACCGCGAAAACCATTGATTCACGGATTTCCTTTCTTATCAGATATGATGTATTCTCTTTGATAAAATATCTATCCAGAATCTCAGGACTGACCTCGGTCGATATGCTAAGAGGAAAGGAACCTGCACGCGCTTTGGCAATGGCGAAATTGTCTATATCCGTAGCGAAAACTTGAAAATTTATTTCCTTGTTCATGGTGTTAAGACATTCTCGGATGGTTATGGCAATAGAATAGGCTTCCTCACCAGTAGAACATCCGACCACCCAGGCTCGAAAAGTTTGAGGCGGGCTTAAGTTGGCCAGTACTTGGGGTAACACCTTGTCCTTTAATACCTGGAAGGCTTCTTTGTCTCGAAAGAAACTGGTTACACCAATTAGTATATCCATAAACAACTTATCTATTTCTCCAGGATTTTGACGAAGGAAACCGACATAATGAGAAACCTGTTCAATCTGGTTTAGGCCCATCCGCCGCTTTAACCGCCTGAGGATAGCCCCTGTTTTATATAAGGAAAAATCATGTCCCGTTCTGGCTCTCATGAGGGCGAATATTTTCGGCAAGTCGTCTAATACCTTTGGCTCAGGGACGGTTGTCTTAACTCTCCCCAGACGAATGGTGGTCTGCCGGTATTTGATCAGTCGCTCGAGCATTTCATCAGGGGGCAAGACAAAGTCAACCATCCCGGTGGCTATGGCGCTGCGCGGCATGCCGTTGTATTTGGCGGATTCCTCATCCTGGACCAAAACCAGACCGCCTTCGGACTTAATTACCTTTAACCCGGAGGATCCGTCTGATCCGGTTCCCGACAAAATAATACAACAGGCGTCTTCGCCCTGGTCTTGGGCCAGAGACCGAAAAAAATCGTCTATAGGTAACCTTAGGCCGGCAGAATCGGCGATCTCTAATAGATGCAAAACACCCTTCATTATAATCATGTCTTTGTTTGAAGGGGCCACATAGACCTGATTGGGTAATATCGCCATCCCATCTTCTACGGTTGAGACCTTCATGGATGTATAATTTTGTAATAATTGCGGAAGTAAACTAACATGATGACGGTCAAGATGAACGATCACGACAAAGGCCATATCACTGCCGGGCGGCACAGAGCGAAAAAACTTCTCCAATGCTTCCAGCCCGCCCGCTGAGGCTCCAATACCGACTATGGGAAACTTCCTGGTTTCAATTGATTCAACGGCCTCTTCGCCGGGCCCAACCGGAGGAGCCGCTTCCGTGGCAGCTTCGGATTCAGCGGGAGTTTGCGGCAGGTCCGGAGGTGGAACTGCATTCTTTATCTTTTCACTCTTCCGCCCCGGCTTACTGGTTTCCTTTTTCGCGGCCATTGTCAGGACCTCTCATAATGAAGGTATTGATGCTTTAAAATCAAAATGACTTTAACCAGGGGTGTCTTTCCAATGCTATTGAATTAAGGCACGGCCTGACCATCTGCGGATGTGATAAGATTCCTCGCTTCGCTCGGAATGACAAATTTACATCGTCATTCAGGATGGTCCACTTCTCTGTCATTTCAAACGAAGCGAGAAATCTTAACCAGGATGGCCCACTTCTCTGTCATTTCGAACGAAGCGAGAAATCTTAACCAGGATGGCCCACTTCTCTGTCATTTCGAACGAAGCGAGAAATCTTAACGTCGTTGCCTCGGTTCAACAGCATTGGAGTATCTGCTTAGGAAAATATTATATAAAACTTCAGTAGTTGGAGCAAGTAGCAGGAAAACACGTCAGGCCGCCGAAGCTTAAGCAATTGTTTCCGTTACACTTGCGTTTGAGACGTCGGGTGCAATGAGCAGGGATGGAATTTTTGTAAGATCTAGCCGGAACGTTTATGATGGCTTGTTTACAATAAAGGAACTGGCGGATTTTTCAGGTTTAAAGTGACAGAGGACGGACTGGACCAACGGTAGAAACGTCGGTCCCAGGCGTAGCGTAGACGGCTGTTTTGATTTGAAGAGGGTATTTATGCCGGGTAGCGGTTTTTTCGCTCCTCGTCCCATGATGAATGGGCACCAGGGATAGTTACGTAGGTCTTTATATCCACAATTATTTAGACTATATCATATCCGCGGCTCAAGTCAACCAGAATCAACCGGAGAAAAAACCGTCGGCAACTGAACCAGCGTCCAATGGCGGCAGCACTCATTTTTCTAAGGCCTGACGAATAAGTTTGGCCAGGACGGTCACATCCACCGGTTTCATCAGAAATCCTCTCACCCCAATTTTCCTGGCTTTCTCCTCATTGATGGCATCACTGAATCCGGTGCACAGGATGACCGGGACATCAGGCCGCAAGTGCAGAACCTCTTGGGCCAGCTTATCTCCCGTCATATGGGGCATGGCCATATCAGTAATCATTAAATCAAAACTTTCGGGATGTTCCCTAAAAGTCTCCAGGGCCTCCACCCCGCTGGTTGCGGCAGTAACTTTATAACCCAGCCGCTCCAGAATCTTCTTGTGGGTATCGACCAACCCCGGTTCATCATCCACCAAGAGAATCGTCTCTGTCCCTCTGGGAATGGTTTCAACTATCTCACTCGCCAATTCAGGTGTCCCGGTTGTGGTCGGCAGCAGGATGTTAAACGTCGTCCCTTGACCGGGTACGCTATAAACGCTAATCTCGCCACCATGGTTCTTAATGATCCCGTGGACGATGGCCAGGCCCATCCCGGTTCCCTTACCAAATTCTTTAGTGGTAAAGAAGGGATCAAAAATTCTTTCTATGATCCGACTGTCCATGCCGTGTCCCGTATCGCTTACTGATAGTTTAAGATAAGGGCCGGGAGGTAATTTCATAAACCTCCTGGCTAAATCAGCATCAAGATAGATTTCATCGAGGGTTATGCCGATAACCCCGCCATCTTCCGACATGGCGTGGGCGGCGTTGGTGCAAAGATTGATTAACACCTGGTGGATCTGGGTGGGATCGCCCAAGATGTTTAGTTCTTTGACGGATATTTCTTGTTTTATAATAATATTAGCCGGTAAGGAGGCCCGAATTAATTTTATGCCTTCTTTTATAATTGACGAAATCTCACAAGGGCTCTTGACCTGTTCGGTTTGACGGCTAAGAGTCAGTATCTGCTTGACCAGATCCCTGGCTCGCCTGGACGCCTTGAGTATTTCGGTCAAGAATTCGGGATTGACGACATTTGATTTGGCATCATCCAGGGCCAGTTGGGTATAACCAAAAATTGAGCCGAGAATATTATTGAAATCATGAGCAATTCCACCCGCCAGCGTGCCGATGGCCTCCATTTTTTGGGCTTGGCGGAGTTGCACCTCCAGTTTCTTATGTTCTTCCTCCGCGTCCTTACGTTCGGTGATGTCCTCGTAAACACCCAACACACCGTAAACATTACCGTGTCCATCGACGAGGGGAACCTTGGTGGTATCGACCAAGAGGCGTGTGCCGTCAGTCTGCTGGAGTGGTTCAATGATGTGGCGTTTCGGCTGGTTACTCTCCATCACCTCTCGATCATCGACACGGTACGACTCAGCTTCTTGCAAAGGCCATGGAAGATCAAAATCGGTCTGACCGACAATCTTCTCGACGTTATCGATTCCGACCGTTTGAGCAAAGGCTTGATTGCATCCCAAAAAAACGCTGTTGCGGTCTTTCCAGAAAATCGACTGGGGCACGGAGTCCAGGATGTTGGCCAACATGCTCCGACTTTTGTAAAGCGCCTCCTCCGCCCGCTTGCGCTCGGTAACTACATCGAACACCGCCACGAAATGTTCATGCGCCGGGCTATACACCGAAATCCAGAACCACATCTGCAAGGCTTCGACAAATATCTCGAAACGTTCGGGCTGGCCGGTCTGGCTGACTCGGCCGTAGATATCGAAAATATGTGGGTCAGCCTCACGGATGCCTGGAATGACCTCGGTGGCCTTCCGGCCGACGACGTCCTTCAGTCCGGTCTGCGACTCAAAGGCATCATTGACGTCGAGGTAGATGAAGTCTTGGGGTTTTCCATCCTCGAACAACATCCGGCAATAGGCAAATCCATTCAGCATATTCTTGAACAAGGAACGATAGAGTCTCTCGCTTTCCCGCAGCGCCTCCTCCGCCCGCTTGCGCTCAGTGATATCACGGGAGACAGCCAACAAGCGATTAATGTCGCCGTTAGCGTCTTTGATCGGCGTAATGATGACTTCCCACCATTTTGGCGTGCCTTTAAATGTCTCGCAGTACCCATAAAATATCCCCGCATCGTCTTTCTTGGCCTTTGACATAGCTTCCAGGGCGGACTCTTTATCCTTATCTTTCCAAAAATCAATAAATGATGTATTCAAATGATACGTTATATCATCGAGCTCCATCAGTTTCTGGCCACCACTACTTATCGATAATAAGTTCCCGTCCAAATCTAAAATTTTGATGCAGTCATTACTGCTATCAATTACCCGTCTGGCAAATTCCTCGCTCTCCCGCAGCGATTTTTCAGCCTTTTTCCGCTCGCCAATCTCTTGTTCAAGTTCTTCGGTCCTCCGGGCCACCTGCTTTTTCATGGATAGAAACCAGGCGACAAGGATAAGAGCCGCACATGCGCCGACGATAACGGTGAGCAGAATGCATTTTATGACCGATGGCGTGATCTTTTCGGATGATTCTACGATGCCAAACCATTTCGAATGGATTTGATCATAAGCCTGAGGATGCGGTTCCTCGGCCGCGCAACGCATGATGAGCCCCAAGGCAAAAATTGCGGCCAGGAAAACAAGCACCAGCAGTCTGAAACGCCGACATAAAAAAAACCAGAAGTTGGCCATATTCCATTATCCTTCGGTATTAATTATAGTTAGGCACAATACGACTCTTCGTTATTTCGAGTCGGCGTTGTCCGGTCAGGTTCAGGAGGCGCCCATCCCTTGCCACGTATATCATGTTAATCTAAAAGGCGCCGAAATGTCAAGATGCCGGACGAATGGACTAATCTCAAGTCATTTCATTTGGTTTTTAGGATCATAAATCTTCAAACAAGGAAAGGCTTGGCAGATGGCCCCGGCGCCATTTTTCCTTGCCACGCAAACCGCCGAATGTTATGCTGTCATGGCTTAGCGGAGAAACTCATCCATCCTCGAAAAAGGTCGCCGGCATTGAAAGAAACTCTCGTTCAAGTAAAACCGAAAAACATCCTGTACCTTTCTCCGGTGGGGAATAATCTGGATGATTTCCTGGCCAAGGCGGCCAGGGTGCCGACCGCGGCGGTTAAGCAACGGATGGGGCACCAGGTGGTCTCCGTCGGCGAATTGGACTTGATCTTTCATCCCGTAACTCTCCCTGATGAGGCCATCAATCTGCTGGCTCGGGAATACTTCAATTGCCTCATCCTGGACTTGAGATGTATAGAAGACCGCCGCTGTCGGGAAGTTTGGCGAGCGGGAATAAATCTGCTGGAGTATCTCGACAAAGAAAGGGACCCGGATTACCGGTACAACTTTAGCCGGATCATCATGTTTCTGGGCTGCCCCGAGGCCGGCCTGGTTCATCGTCAGATATTCTTCGCCGGTCAATTAAACATTGGCGGTTGTTTTACAGACAGGAACCCGGATTGGGGGGGAGGGGCGGCCCAGTGTGGGGGAGACCATAACTTTGCCGAGGATTTTGTCGC
>JADFYC010000249.1 GCA_015233295.1 Deltaproteobacteria bacterium
AAGATATTCTAGGGTCCGGTTTTGATTTTGATCTGGAAATTTATCGAGGGGCCGGCGCTTTTGTCTGCGGTGAGGAAACGGCCTTGATGACCTCAATTGAAGGCAAACGGGGTGTGCCCCGACCCCGGCCGCCCTTTCCGGCCATTCAAGGGTTATGGAAAAAGCCGACTATATTGAATAACGTAGAAACCCTGGCCTCGGTTCCTCAACTTATTCTTAAAGGCGGCAAATGGTTTGCCGGGATCGGGACCCAACGGAGCCGGGGAACCAAGGTTTTTGCGCTGACCGGAGATGTCCGAAATGTCGGTCTGGTGGAAGTTCCCATGGGCACTGCACTGGGCACCATCATTCATGATATCGGCGGAGGCATCCCCAAAAACAAAAAGTTTAAGGCGGCCCAATTGGGTGGTCCCTCGGGCGGTTGCATTCCGGCCCAGCACCTCAATGCCCCGGTAGACTACGAGTCCATCCTTAAGTTAGGGGCGATCATGGGTTCGGGCGGCATGATCGTCATGGACGAGGACAAGTGCATGGTCGATGTCGCCCGGTTCTTCATGGAATTCTGCGTGGATGAGTCCTGCGGCAAGTGTACTCCATGCCGGGTGGGCACTCGCCAGATGCTGGGCATATTGACCCGAATTTGCCAGGGACGGGGACGCGAAGGCGACATTGAAACCTTGGAGAAGTGGGCATCCATCATTCAAAACACCGCCCTGTGCGGTCTGGGCCAAACCGCGCCGAACCCGGTGCTCTCGACTTTGCGCTATTTCCGATATGAATATGAGGCCCATATCCGAGATAAACGCTGCCCGGCCGTAGCTTGTGCGGATCTTTTTAAAGCCCCCTGCCAACATGCGTGTCCGGCCGGGATGGACGTGCCGGCTTACCTGGCCCTGGTCCGAGCGGGGCGATTGGAAGACGCCTATCAGGTTTTACTCAAAACCAACCCCTTCCCCAGTATCTGCGGCCGAGTCTGCGACCACAAATGCGAGGCCAAATGCCGGCGAGCCACCTTGGACGAAGCTGTCAACATTAAGAACATAAAACGATTCATCACCGACCAGGCGGCCCGACCCAAAACGACCCCGATCCCGATTAGCCGAATGGATAAAATCGCTGTCATCGGCGCTGGCCCCTCCGGCTTATCTGCGGCCAGAGAACTGGCCCGGCGGGGTTATCATGTGACCGTTTTTGAGGAACTGCCGGAACCCGGCGGGATGCTTCGCTATGGTATACCTGCTTATCGGTTGCCCCGTGAGATTGTCAAAAGCGAGATAGAGGCCATCACCGGCCTGGGCGTGGACCTGCGATGTAATATCAGGGTGGGCCGGGACCTCTCCTGGGCCAAAATCAAAGAAGACTTTAATGCCGTTTACCTGGCCGTAGGGGCGCACCTAAGTCAAAATTTAGGCGTGGAGGGTGATAACCTGAACGGAGTGGTTGGCGCGGTGGAGTTTCTCCGACTGGTAAATCTGGACCGGACGCCCCCGGTGGGTCGGCAAGTGGCCGTTATTGGAGGTGGCAATTCCGCCATTGACGCGGCCCGCTCCGCCTTGCGGTTGGGCGCCCAGGAAGTGACTATTTTGTACCGGCGGCTGCGAGAAGATATGCCCGCGCAAGAGCACGAGATCCGGGCCGCTGAAGAGGAAGGCGTCAAGATTGAATACCTGGTGGCGCCCATCAGGCTGGCCGGTCAGGACGGTCAGGTGGGGAAAGTGGTCTGCCAGCGCATGTCTTTAGGTGAATTTGACGCGACCGGGAGGAGAAAACCCTTGCCCATTGCCGGAGCCGAATTCTCGGTGGAGGCCGACCAGGTGATCACGGCTATCGGCCAAAAACCAAACTTGCCCTTCCCCGGCCAGGGCGACACGGACACGGTCAAACTGTCCCCGGCCGGACTCATTATGACCAAGGCGAATACCCACACCCGTACAGATGAGGCGATGGTGTTCGCCGGTGGTGATGCCGTCACCGGTCCCAACACCGTGATCTGGGCCATTGCCGATGGGCGGCGGGCGGCGGAAGAGATTGACGCAGCCATCCGCACCCGCAATAACGAACCGGCTTACATAGCCCCACCTGAGCCTGAAATCGACATTCCCCGGCAGCTTGATGAAGAAATCTTAGAGAAACCACGCGGTCACATGCCAGAGATGTCACCCGCGGCCAGGCGTTGTGATTTCTGTGAGGTGGAACTTGGTTTTGACCGGGATACGGCCCAGGCCGAGGCTTGCCGGTGTTTAAGGTGCGATATCAAAGAGGCGTCGGCTTGAAATCCGCCGGTCACAACGAACTTGCGCAGCCAAAATGGGCTTTTAGAGAGGATGCTCGATGGATGCTATTGCAAATATCAGCCTGAAGATAGACGGAGTCGAGGTGATGGTCCCGGATGGCCTGACCATCTTGGAGGCGGCCCGGCAAAACGGCATTCACATTCCGACCCTGTGCCATCACCCGGCCCTTTCGGCCTGGGGCGGTTGTCGGCTATGCATGGTGGAGGTGGATGGCGCCTCGCGCCTGGTGGCTGGTTGTGTTACGCCGGTACGTAAAGGTATGGACGTGGTCACCTCCAATGAACGGATCATTGAGGCGCGTCGGATCATCCTGGAATTCCTTTTCGCAGAACGGAACCACTATTGCATGTTCTGCGCCGTGAGCGGCGATTGCGAACTCCAGGATCTGGCCTACGAGTATCAGATGGACCATCTCACCGTACCGCCGTTAAACCAGGAATTTCCAGTTGACACCAGCCATGATGATATGGTCATGGATCACAACAGGTGTATCCTGTGCGGGCGCTGTGTCCGGGCTTGTCGAGAATTGGTGGGCGATTCCGTCCTGGATTTTCAAAACCGGGGCGGTCAATCCTTGATCACCGTCGATGTCTCCGGGCAACTGGGTGGATCAACCTGTGTTTCGTGTGGTGCGTGTCTCCAGGTTTGCCCCACCGGGGCCATCTTTGACCGTTACCGGACACACTACGCGGTCAAGGGGAAATCCAAAGACTGGGTAAGCAAAGAGTCATACTGCCCGCAATGTGGGCTGCTCTGCCCCACCGTATCGGTAGTGCGGCGAAACAGTCTGCTCAGAATAGAAGGGCAAATGCCCGGCCGGGAACCGGATCGGGGACAATTATGCCACAAAGGCCGGTTCGACCCGATCAAAACCACCGGGCCCAGGCTTACCGAGCCATTAGTCCGGGGGGATGACGGCGCCTGGCAAAAATCCACCTGGGCGGCGGCCCTGGACCGGATCGCCGGCGGACTGGAAGACGTCCGAAAAAACAACGGTCCCCAGGCCCTGTTTGGATTAATCTCCAGTTGTTGCTCCAATGAAGAACTTACCCAGTTCCAGCAATTCATTACCACCTGCTGGCCGGAAGGATACCTGGACACCCTGGATGGCCGACATTTCCGGACACTGGTCGGCGCCGGAAGCCTCATCCCGGAAGTCCCCTGGGCAACTATGCTTGAGGCGGATTTTATCCTCCAGGTGGGGGTGATTTCTTCGCAGAGCCATCCCATCATCACCTCGCTCACTCGACGGGCGATTATGGAGAAAAAAACCAAGGTGGCCGTTATCGGACCGGAAAACCCCATCGGTCCCTGGGCCAGCTTTCATCTGCCGGCCTCCCACGAGGAGTTGCTTCTGACCGTGAATGCCATTTGTATTAAGATTAATCCCGATCTATCCACCGACCCGGCCAAGGGAACCTTATCTCATGTGGGAACAAAGGGATTTGCCGACTTCATCAAGTTAATCGAGGACGCTGAGAAGGCTCTCATTATTATAGGCGAGGCGCTGACCGAAACAGGTGACTCGGCCGTGATCAAGCGTCTGGTGGACCTGGCCCGATTTAAGAGCCGTGGTTCATCCGCCCCCCCCCGGTTGATCATTCTCAAACCCGCCGGTAACAGCGCCGCGGCCTGGAGTCTAGGAATGGCGGCCCGGCAAAGCGCCCGGAATCAGTTGAAAGGTGGTCTAATTTGTGCCACCGGTGAAGACGGCTGGGATCCGGCCCTAATCGGCACTCCGAGCAACCTGGATTTCTTGGCTGTGCTGGCTCCCTATTTTTCTGAAACGTTAGCCCGCCAGGCCTCGGTCTTGCTGCCCATTCCCACCTGGATGGAAGTTGACGGGACCTATGCCTTCGCCGATGGTTCCGGGAGCCGATTCAAGCGCCGGGTCCTGACCCCACCGCCGGGAGTCGGTCCGGTCGAAGAGACGTTAACCGCTCTGTCCGGCCGAATTTCAATGAACCCCGGCCAGCCGGACTAGATGGAGGATGACCATGGAAAAGCCGAAGGTGGCCACAGTCTGGCTGGAAGGATGTTCCGGTTGCCACATGTCGTTTTTGGATCTGGACGAAGGACTGGCCGACATCCTGGCCGCGGTGGATCTGACCGTAACGCCCATTACGGATTTTAAGGACTATGATTTCCCCGAGGCAACCCTGGGCATTATCGAGGGCGCCGTGGGCAATGTCGAACAACTGGAAATACTACGTAAGTTAAGGGGAAAATGTCAACTGTTGATGGCCTGGGGTGACTGTGCGGTATTTGGCGGTGTCAACACTTTGCGCAACCACATTCCCACGGAGGCCCTGCTGACGCGAGGCTTCATCCAAACGGAAAGTACCGTTGACGGTGTCTTGCCGATCCATCAAGAGTTGCCGGCGTTATTGCCCCAGGTGCTGGCGGTGAATGAAATTGTGCCTATCGAAATCTATGTCCCGGGTTGCCCGCCTTCTCCGGAGGCCATCGCCCACGCCCTGCAGGAAGTCCTTCAGGGTCGGATACAGCGGATGCCGACCGGTATCTTACATTTTGATTGACGGCGTCCTCTTGTCATTTCGAGCGAAGCGAGAAATCTTAAGATTCCTCACATGCGTTCGAAATGACAAAGTTGGAATCATTATTTTTTTGGCTGCGGTCAGGCCGCTCTGTGTTGCGCTTTTTTAAACAGGAGATCATCCCATGGACCAACGAAAGATCACCATAAATCCCGTCAGCCGGGTGGAAGGGCATGGGAAAGTAACCATCCACTTAGACGATCAGGGCCAGGTGGCTGATGCCCGTTTTCATGTTGTCCAGTTTCGAGGCTTTGAAGCTTTTTGCCGGCACCGGCCCTATGAAGAAATGCCCATTATCACGCAACGTATTTGCGGCATTTGCCCGGTCAGTCACCAACTGGCTTCGGCCAAGGCCTGCGATGCCATCTTAGGACAGGAAATTCCCGAAACAGCCAGGTTGCTTCGGGAACTGCTGCACATGGGCCAGTTCATCCAATCGCACGCCCTCCATTTTTTCTACCTGGCCAGTCCAGACTTACTCTTAGGGTGGGACTCGGACCCGGCCAAACGCAATGTAGTGGGAGTCCTGGCCGCATTTCCAGAAGCTGCAGCCAAAGGAATCAGGCTGAGAAAGTTTGGCCAAGAAATAATCAAGACCCTGGCGGGGAAAAAGATTCACCCGGCGTATGCCATGCCGGGCGGTGTCTCTGATTCCCTGGCCGAAAGAGACCGGGATCGGCTGCTGACCGGATTTAAAGAAGCCTATGAAACGGCACGGCTGGCCTTGAGCCTGCTCACCGGTTGGTTGGGCAAAAACCTTGATGAAGTCAGGATCTATGCCAACTTTGAATCCAATTACGCCGGACTGGTCG